>DATMBC010000039.1 GCA_035559435.1 bacterium | reverse complement strand
GCGGCCGCCCACATGCACTTGTGCCTTGATCACCACGGGCTTACCAATTTCTTCGGCAATCCGGCGCGCTTCGGCGACGGTGACGGCGACCCGTCCCCTGGGCACGGTAATCCCTGCTGCCTCAAAGATTTCCTTGGATTGATACTCGTGAATCTTCATGCGGTCTCCCTGCTCCCGGCCCAACTTCAGTCAAGCGGGGTGGGCAATGTAGAGCCGAAATCCGACGACAACAACAGGATTCCTGTCAAAAGCCGCCGGGCCTGTCAGAGAGATTACGTTTTGGCGGACAGCAGCTTACGCGCCTCAGCCAACAGCGTCTCGCGCGTGTTTTGCGCTGGGTCATCAAGGACAACTTCAAGGAGTTGGTTGAGAATCCGCCCGATGTCCGGCCCAGGAGCCATCCCCAATTCGCCGATCAGGTCGTCGCCATTGACCGCCAGATCCCTCAGGCCAAAGGGGCTTTTCCTGTCAATCTCGGCGCGGATGCGCGCTTCCAGTTCATCGACATCGTCGGTGCTTCCCCCCTTGCCCTGCGCATAGACATCGGCGCGGCGCAAGTCAAGCAAGTCGAAGATCAAATCGGCGCCGACACGGCGCACCAGACGGCGCATCCCCTTGTCGGTCACCTGTGTGGTGAACATGTGCTTGTCGACCAACGTGGCGACCTGATCGATAAAGTCGTTGGAGAATCGCAGCCGCTGCAGGACTTGTCTGGCCGTGCGGGCGCCCATCTTGTCGTGGCCATAGAAGGTCGCACGGTTGTCGTCCACCACACGGCACTGCGGCTTGTTGATGTCGTGAAGCAGACAGGCCCAGCGGACATTGAGCCGCGGCGGGGCGGCATCGACACAGACCAATGAATGTTCGAAGACCGGCCAGGTGTGATACGGTCCGGGTTGGGTGACCCCGACGGTGGCCTCCAGTTCCGGCAGGATGAACTTGAGCAGACCCAGCTCCTGCATGAGCAAAAAGCCGCGCGATGGGCGTTTCGCCAGAAGCAGGAGTTTGTTCAATTCCTCCGCGACCCGCTCCGACGAAACGGTCTGAATCAAGTCCGCCGAATCGCGGATCGCATTGAAGGTGGCCGGCTCGATGGTAAGATCGAAGCGCGCGGCAAACTGCACGCCGCGCAGCATCCGCAACGGATCCTCGATGAACGCGGTGGGAAAGACCATGCGCAGCACACGCGCCGCCAGGTCGGCCTGGCCGTTGAAAATGTCAACCAGCGCGCCGGTGCGCAGGTCGCGGGCCATGGCATTGATGGTAAAGTCGCGCCGTCCGAGATCGCGTTCGACCGGCAATTCCGGATCGAAGTCGACATGAAAGTCGGTGTGGCCGGCGCCGTAGGATTTCTCCAGCCGCGGCAGCGAGAGGTCATAGGTCTCCCCGGTCCCGCGCGGTGTGAACTTGATCACGCCGAAAAAGCGTCCGACCAGATTGACCGCGCCATGACGGCCGAGAATTTCCTGCAGACGGTCGATGCCGATGCGGCGAATGAGGAAGTCACGGTCCTTGGCCGGCGGGTCTTCGCCGCGCTGCGCCGCCAGAAGCGAGTCGCGCACCGAGCCTCCGACTTCATAGACATCGCCTTCGGCCAGGAGGTCCGCCAGCCAGTCGGGATGGGTAGAGGGCCGCGCCACAGGGAGAATTAAGGGCTTGGAAGGCCGCAGCCCTACAGGATTTGCGCGGCGGGTCGCCTTACTGAGAGAGTGGTTAACGGAGCGAACGGGAGGGCGAGGCCCGAAGGTGCGGAGCCGCCGTAAATGGTGGGCACACCGGGCGCCGACACGCGAAACCGTACCCGGGTAAGCAACGGAGTTCGCTGCTGCGGGGTGATCATGCCGCGGCGGCTCGCCGGGAGGCTCGCCCTCCCGGGCTTGTCGTTAACGAGGCGGACGGGAAGGCGACGCCGTGTTCTTCGTTATTGACCGGTCTCGCAATGCTCAATCCGGCAGAATCCAGGTGCCGTCCTCCTGGCGCAGGGCCGCCTCGGCTTTCTCGATCGAGGTGATCAGGACCTTTTTGCCTCCGGCCTCAAGGAACTGGATTGCGGCTTCGATCTTCGGGCCCATGCTCCCGTCGGGGAAATGGCCTTCGGCCAGATACTGACGCGCCTCGCGCAGCGACATCTTCGGCAGGAACTGTTGATCGGGTTTGCCGAAATTGATGGCAACGCGGTCGACCGCCGTGAGAATCAGCAGCAACTCGGCGCCGATCGCCTGGGCGAGCACCGCCGAAGCCCGGTCTTTGTCCACCACCACATCAAGCCCTTCGTAGGTGCCATCTTCCTCGATGTAAACGGGAATTCCACCACCGCCGGCGGCGATGACGATCACGCCATCCTCGACCATGGCGCGAATAACATCGCCTTCGACGATCGCCCGTGGAATCGGTGAGCCCACCACCCGCCGCCAGCCGCGGTCGCCATCCGGCTTGACCGTCCAGCCGCGCTCGGCGGCAAATCTTCGGGCATCCTCCTCGGTGTAGAACTGGCCGATAAACTTGGTCGGGTTGGCCATTGCCGGATCGTTGCGATCGACCACCACCTGGGTGACGATGGTCGCCACCGGCCGCTTGATGCCTTCGCGCCGGAGCCGGTTTTGCAGCGATTGCGCGATCATGTAACCGATGCCGCCTTCGGTGTCGGCGACGCAGATGCCGATCGGCAGGACCGGGGTGCGGTCGCGCGCCAGTTCGACGCGCAGGATCGCGTTGCCCACCTGTGGGCCGTTGCCATGGGAGATGGCGAGGTTGTAGCCGGCCCGAATGAGCGGGACAATCGCGCTCAGCGATTCGCGTGTCAGTCGGAATTGATTGGCGATGGTGTCGGGCAGGTCCTTGCGCGAAATCGCATTTCCCCCCAGGGCCACCACCGCGGTTTTGACGTTGCTCAACATGGTTAATCCACCTCGAAACCAAGTAAGATAAGCGCTCCGGCGGAAAAAGACAGAGGGGAACGGTCAGAAGTCACGGGCGCGGAAATGCTATTGCCATTCGTCGCGTGTCCAGGCCCTCCGGGGGCCACGCACCACCAACGCCGCCAGCAGGCCGACGAGGAAGCCGCCGACATGGGCCATGTAGGCCACGCCGCCGGAGGATTCCGTGCCAGCCGAGGCAAACGCGAACAGCAACTGCATCAGGAACCAGAGCCCCAGCACCATCATGGCCGGAATCCAGACCATGCGGATGAAGAAGCCGAAGACAATCGCAGTCAGCACCCGCGCCCTGGGGAACTTGACGGCATAAAGCCCGAGCACCCCGGAGATCGCCCCCGAGGCCCCCACCAGCGGCACGGTGGTGTTGGGTCCGGTGGCCACAAAGAGCATGACCGCGCCAACCCCCGACAGCAAGTAGAAGATGAGAAACCAGATCGGCCCGAGCAGATCTTCGATGTTGTTCCCGAAGATCCACAGGTAGAGCATGTTGCCGATCAGGTGCATCCAACTGCCGTGCAGAAACATGCTGGTAAAGATCGTGCCCAGCGCCGGGAAGTAGGCCTGCGGGGTCAATTCAACGCCGTGCGTCAGCTCCGCCGGAATGAAGCCAAACTGAATCGCGATCCGTTCCCCCTGATCGGGCTGCAGGAATTGATAGAGGAACACGATCACATTCGCCGCGATCAGCGCATAGGTGAGAATCGGCGCCCGCTGGGTCGGGTTGTCATCGTGCAGAGGGAACATTCCGGTCCTATTTCCGAATCGTCAGCGTACGAGTGAAACGGGCCTCGTTTCCACAACGGTCGCGGGCCACAATCTCGACGGAATGTGTGCCGGGATCAAGGGGCCAGCGGGGACGGGCCTTGGCGGCGCGCAGATCGGGATCAAATTCCACCGGTACCCACCGGCCATCCACGGTCAGCCGCAGATCCTCGTCGGAACCGATGCCGGAGAGATTGTCGGAGACCTCGAAGCGGATCGTCGGACGACGCTCCTTCAGGGAGGACTTGCCGGTCGGGGTGACATTGGCGATCACCGGCGCGGTGCGGTCGGCGAGAATGGCGAACGTGCCGGCGCTGCGAATGGTCGCGACCAGCGCGCGGTGCAGCGTGTCGACTTGGCGTCCCTCGAACGACCACCCGCCGCCTGCGCGGTAAATCGCCAGTTTCTCGAGCGCGATGTCGGTCCGTGGGAGGTCGATCTGGAGACGGACATCGCGGGCCAGCGGGATGTCGCGCGGGGCCAGAGTGTAAAGCGGAGTCAACGCCCGCGATTTCGGGCCGGGTTCGCCGCGTCGCAGGGTCCAGAATCCGGCGGCATACAGGTCGCCGGCGGCCAGTGTCACCGACGCGCGGCCATCCTCGCTGGCCACCAGACCACCATCCTCGCTGCGCATAGGCCGCCACCCGAGCGGCACCGGCTGGCGGGGCAGATCCGCGCCCGTCGACCGCCAGAGACGGTCCGCGCCGGCGCTGGCGGGCAACCAGACCTGCCAGCCGCCCTTCCCTCTCAGCCAATGGCGAATGGGACGATCACCGTCCGCCTCCAGTGAGAGATCAGGCGGCGCCATGGCGACCGGCGCCAGGATCACCGCGCCCCCCCAGGCGGGAATTGCCATGATGTCTGTCGGTGTCTCGGGCAACGATGCGCTTCCGGCGCTGTCCGCCAGTTCCAGCGTGAAGGCGACCGAGTTCTCATGCCCGGCCCTGTCGGCCACCTCGATGCGGATGTCGTTTTTGCCCGGCTTAAGCCCGGTGGCCGCAGAGAGGATGCCATCGTCGCTGAAGCCATGGTAATGCCAGAGGGTGTTGTGCTCGCGTCTGAACAGATTGACCGCGCGCGGCGAAAGGCCGCCGTCGGGGTCATAGTGCCGCTCGATTTCGATCTGACGGGTGTGATCGTAGTTGATCGAGTCGTAACGCACCTCGCCGACCTCGATGCCGTTGACGATCAACCGGTGACGATAGGCGGACATCGTCCAACGCGGGGCATCGATATTGTCATCGGCCAGCACCGACAGACCAACCGCTCCGGTCACCTTGGGGATCGCCGTCAACTTCCCGTTCGCCAGCGAGTACGTTTTCGGCAGAAGCGATCCAGCGACGGTCGAGGGCGGCGTGTCCGGATCATCCGGCTGGATCGGAATGATCGTCACTGAGTAGATCGACGGCTTGATCTTGTCGGTCTTGTCGAAGAAGGCCAGCGGATTGAGCGGCTTGTTGTCGCCGGTACGGATTTCGAAGTGCAGGTGCGGCGGGCCGGCGCCAGTCTGGCCGGAGTAAGCGATCACTTCCCCGCGCGCGATCGGAAGATGCCCCGGCGGCGGGTAGAGATTCTGCTGGTAGCGTTGGGTCTTGTACTGTTCGGCTTCGACGTACTCGCGGATTTTGTCCGCCAGTTCCGAGAGGTGGCCGTACACCGCCATCCGTCCATCGGCCAGGTGCAAGTAGACCGCCTTACCGTATCCCCAGTAGCCGACCGAGATCCGTTCCACCCAGCCCGAATCCGCGGCACGGACCTCCAGGCCCTCCTGGCCGTTGGTGGAGATGTCGATTCCACCGTGGTAGTGGCGGGTGCGGAAGTCGCAGAAGCCGGCGGAGAGATTGGTATAATTGGTGATCGGCCAGACATACCGACCGGAGACATCCCCGGCCCAAGCCGGCGCGCCGGCGGCCAAGAGCATGACAGACAAGATGAAAAGACGATGCCCCATCCCCGCAGGACCATAGATCGCCCGCGGTCGGCTGTCAATGAAATCCGCGTCGGGGCATCCCGATGCGGGGCTTAAATGTTGATGAATTCCAATGAGATATGTGTTATACTGATTGTCTTGGCTCTTTTGGGGAGACCCCCCGGAGCCGATACTGACTAAAAGCCCGTCCGCAACGGACGGTGACTCTCAAGGAGATTGTGTGTCATGGTGATGAAAGCCATGCGGCAGGGCACGAAGCCGGTTCTCTGGATCATCATTGCGGCGTTCGTGGGAACGATCATTTTCGCGTGGGGGATGGAGTTCACCTCCCGTCCCACCGCGCGCGGCGTGGTCGGCAGCGTTAACGGCACCGAACTGCGTCTGGACGACTACTCCTTCCTCTACCAGAACGCCCTGGCCCAGCAACAACAGAAGGCCGGCGATGTGAGCGAGGAGGAGGCCACCCGTCTGCGCGAGGATGTCTTCGACCAGATGGTCGGCAGCCAGCTGTTGCGCGAGCGGACCGAAAAGCTCGGGTTGGAGGTGACCAACGCCGAACTGGCCGAGCATCTGCGCCGGTTCCCCCCGGCCGAGATCCGTTCGCTGGAGATCTTCACGACCAACGGCCAGTTCGATTACAATAAGTACCTTCAGGCCTACTCGAATCCCGACCCGAAGCTGTGGCTGCAGGTCGAGGCGCTGGTCCGTCCGCGCGTGCTGCAACAAAAACTCTTCGAGTATGTGACCGCCACGGCGGTGATCGACGATTCCGAGGTGAAGGAGCTCTACGAGGCCGCCAACGAGAAGATCCGCGTGCGCTACATCATGGTGCCGTCGCAGCTGTACCTCGACTCGGTGCCGCCGGTGGACACCGCCACCGCCGAGCGGTGGTACAACGACCACCGCGAGGAGTTCAAACACGGCGAACGGGCGCGTCTGCTGTTTGTGCAGTTTGACCGCAAGCCCTCGGCGGCGGACACCGCCGAAGTGCGGCGTGAGGCCGAACAGGTCGCGCAGCGGGCGCGCGGCGGCGAGGACTTTGTCTCGCTGGTCCAGCAGTTCTCCGAAGACAACTCCTCCCCCACCGGCGATCTGGGCTGGTTTGGCAAGGGGCAGATGGTCAAACAGTTCGAGGATGTCGCCTTTGCGATGGACTCGGGGCAGATCTCCGATCCGGTTGTCACCCGGTTCGGCGTGCATGTGATCAAGTGCGAAGGACGTCGCGGCGTCGGCGATTCGCTGCAGGTGAAGGCCTCGCATGTGCTCATCCGCATCGAGCCCTCCACCGGGACGCTCTCCGACCTGCGCCTGAAGGCCGAGCAGTTTGCCGAGGACTTGAAGGAGACCCCGCTGGATTCGCTGGCCCGCAGGTACGGCGTGGTGCCGCGCAACACCAACTTCTTTGAGAAGGGGCAGGACCTCCCGCTGCTGGGCCGTCAGCCGGCGATCATGCAGTGGGCGTTTGCGGCCAAGCCGGGAGACATTTCCACGGTCTTCGAGATTTCCAGCGGGTTCATCGTGGCGGTGCTGGATGCGCGCGAGCCGGCGGGGTATGCGCCGTTCGCCGAAGTCCGCTCCCGGATCATGACCCGGCTGCGCAACGACGACGCCAAGAATCAGGCCGCCTACGTGCTCGACCGGGTGTTGCCCGACCTGCAGGCGGGAGTGCCGATGGCCGAGGTCGCGCAGCGGATCGGACGGGTGGTCGATTCAACCCCCACGCCGTTCGGGCGTTTCGATATGGTGCCTGGCATCGGCGATGACGCGGTCTTCCGCGGCGCCGCCTTCGGGCTGGTCCGGTCGGGCGCGCGCGTTTCGCCGGTGGTCAAAGCCACGCGCGGCGCCTGCGTGATGCAATTGATAGAGCATTCGCCGGCCGACCCGCAACTGTACGTCGACAAGCGCGATTCGATCATGACCGCGGCGCTGGACAACAAAAAGCAGATGCTCTTCCAGCAGTGGTATGACAAGCTCCGCGCCGACGCCAACGTGCAGGACTTCCGCTACCAGCTGCCCGGCGAGTTTTGATCCGCCATCCGCTTGGTCTTGACCAACGGCCCCGCGCACAAGCGCGGGGCCGTTTTGTCTGCGCCACCGAATCGCGCCGTACGCACATCGTAGAGGCGGCGCTTGAACCGCGTCCCGGAAGCGCACGACTCCGCCGATGAGCAAAGCAACAAGGATCCCAAGACCCGGCAAAGAGCGCCGGGTCTTGGGATGACGGATATGGGAGTTTTGTCAGATAGGTGTGTACCTGCACCAATCATTCACGATCCGTCGGGGCGGGCCTGAGACCTGCTCCCGGAATTCACAGGGCGCCAATCATCCGATTGGCGCCCTGGCCTTTGACACATTGTGACGCGGCTCCAGAGCCGCTTCTACAGCCGCGACGTGAGGCGGCGACGCTATCCGCTTTGGCGTGTGGTGCGCGGATGGAAGGCGTCGGTCAGGTCGATGCCATCGTCGACCGACACGATCCGGTACTTGTCCGGGCCGAGCAGGCCATCGGTCTCGACGGTGATGTCCGACTTGCTGGACTTCTTGATCCGTTTGAGCCACGCCTCTTTGTCGGCCAGAAGATACTCGGCCTGGGTGGGATGGACGATCAGCCGGAAGCGCTTGATGTTGGTGGCGGCACGGGCGCGGTCGAACCAGCGTTCGAGTTTGGCGGCGACGGTGTCCGGCGAGAGGACGCGTCCGGTTCCCTCGCAGGTCGGACAGGGGTCGGTGAGCGCGAGCATGAACTGCGGACGGATTCGCTGGCGGGTCATTTCGATTAAGCCGAACTCCGAGATCGGCGCGATCGCGTTCTTGGCGCGGTCGCGGGCGAAGGCCAGTTTGAATTCCTCGTAAACCCGCTTGCGGTTGGAATGGTGCATCATGTCGATGAAGTCGACGATAATCAGGCCGCCGATGTCGCGCAGGCGCACCTGCCGCGCCACCTCCTGCGCCGCCTGCAGGTTGGCGCGCAGGATCGTGTCCTCCTGATTGGTCTTTCCCACGAACCGTCCGGTGTTGACGTCGATGGTCACCATCGCCTCGGTCTGGTCGATCACCAGATAACTGCCGCGCTTAAACCAGACCTTGCGCTCCATCATCTTCTCGATTTCCGATTCGATGCCATAGAGATCGAACGTCGGCACCTCGCCCTCGTAGAGTTCGATGCGGTCCTTCAGTTCCGGCGCGACCTGCTTGCAGTAGGAGACCATCTCCTTGTAGAGCTTCTTGTCGTCGACGATCAGCCGTTCGACATCCTCGGAGAAGATGTCGCGCATCATCGCGCCGGTGATGTCGGTTTCGCGGTAGATGCAGGCGGGGGCGGTCTTCTTTTCGAAGTCCTTGACGATCCCCTTCCAGGTCTTCAGCAACTGCTTGATGTCGTTTTTGAATTCCTTCTCGTTGCCGCCTTCGGCCTCGGTGCGGGCAATGAGGCCGCAGCCCTGCGGACGCAGCGGCTCGAGGATGGTCTTCAGCCGCTTGCGCTCGGCCCAGTTGGCGATGCGCTTGGAAACGCGCACGTGGCTGTCGTCGGGCACCAGCACGACAAACCGTCCGGGCAGCGAGACGTTGGTGGTGATGCGCGCGCCCTTGGCGCCCAGCGGTTCCTTGATCACCTGCACGAGGATCACCTGGTTTTTCTTGACCACTTCCTCGATGGCGGTGTGCCGTTCTTTTTTGATCAATTCGCGCTTGGTCTCGGCCTCATCGTCCAGATCGGATTCGTATTCGTCGTCCCCCATCTTGCCGATGTCGGAGGAGTGGAGGAAGGCGGTGCGTTCCTCGCCGATGTGGACGAAGGCCGCCTGCATGCCGGGCAGGACCGATTCGACCACGCCCTTGTAGATATTGCCGGCGAGTTTGATGTCATCGGGCCGCTCATAGGAGAGCTCGACCAGCTTGCCGTCCTCGAGGACGGCGATGCGGGTCTCGGTGTCGCCGACGTTGATGATGATTTCTTTTTTCACCGGCGGCAGTTGCACCGGCGGCTCCCAATGGGGGCGTCGCGGACGTCGCCGCTGGCCCTTGGGGCCCTCGGCGGCGCCTGTGTCTGTGTGTGGCTCGTGTTCGTTTCGCATTAGAAAGGATCGCTCAGTGGCGTGGTGAAGGATTCGCCGACATCGGGATGGTGGCCATGGGCGAAATCGGCGCCCGTCATCGGCTTTTTCCCGGCCGGCTGGATGAGATCAAAGGTCACGCACCGGTCGGCGGTGGCGACCACCGGCCCCAGGGTCTTGTCGACGGCGACAATCGCGCCGGGGCGTGAATGTAAAGATGCGTCGGGATAGGGCCGCAACGCGAGCACCTTGATCGCGCCGCCGCGGAAGATCGTGTAGCCGCCCGGACGCGGGGCCAGCGCCCGGACGCGGTTGATCAGCCGCTCTGACGGCTGGGCAAAGGTCAGAATCAGGTCCTCGTCGGTAATTTTCGGCGCCGGGGAGGCCTTCGACGGGTCCTGCGGTTGCGGAACCAGATCGCCGCGCTCCAGACCGTCCAGCGTCTCGAGGACCACCGTGGCGCCCAGGGTCGCCATTCGCGCCATCAATTCGCCGCAATTCTCTTCCGGATCGATCGCCAACGAGCGTTGCAGGAGGATGTCACCGGTGTCGACCTGCTTGCGCAGCAGGAACGTGGTCACGCCGGTTTCGGTTTCGCCGGCCATGATGGCGCGCTGGATCGGCGCGGCGCCGCGATAGGCCGGCAGAAGCGAGGCATGGAGATTGAAGGCAAAGCGCGGGATGGTGTAGATCGCCTCGGGGAGGATTCGGTAGGCGACGACGACATAGGCGTCGGCTCCCATCGCCTGCAACTGCCGATGCAGGTGCGGATCGCGCAGGTCCTCGGGCTTGACAATGCGCGGGAAGCCCGTATCGGCCAGCCATTGTCCGACCGGTGTCGGCTGCCGCTCCTGACCGCGTCCGCGCGGCTTGTCAGGGCCGGTCACCGCCGCCACCAGGCGATGGCGCGGGCTGCGCAGGAGCGCCTGCAATATCGGAATGCCAAAATCCGCGGTGCCGAAGAAGACGAGGTTCACGGAAACTATACCTGTTTGCGCCGTAGCGCCCTCATACGGGCGAGGACCGACTCCCGCAGCTCGGGATCGACACGGTCAACGATTAAACGCCCCAGCAGGTGGTCGGTTTCATGGCTGAAGGCCCGCGCGCGCAACCCGGCGCCCTCGCGGGTGAAACGCCGGCCATCGGCATCGAGCGCCTCGATCTCGACCCGTTGCGGGCGCACCACCGGAATGAACAGCCCCGGAAACGACAGGCAGCCCTCCTCATCGGTGTCCTGCCCCTCCTCGCGGAGGATGCGCGGGTTGACGTAGACTTCCTGCTTGCCGCCGCGGCGAAGTTCGGCGCCGTTGAGCACAAAGACATTCCACGACTCGCCGATCTGGGTGGCGGCGACACCCACGGCGCGTTCTCGGCGCTGGACGCGCAACAGGCGGTCGATGAGCGCGCGCAACGACGCGCCGAAATCGGTCACATCGCGCACCGGCGCACGCAGGACGGCATCGTCGAACAGACGGACCGTGTCGGTTCTGGTCGACCACAGACGGCGCATGGCAAGACCCGCCGCGATTATCGGTCCAGTTTGCCGGCGACCGCCGACTTGAGAAACTCGACTTTGGTGTCATCGCCGACCTTCAACACCACGATATTCTCGGGCTCGTTGAAGCCGACAATCACCCCGATCATCCCGGAGTTGGTCACCACCCGGTCGCCCTTCTGCAGCGACGAGAGCATCGCGGTGTGCTCCTTGGCGCGCTTGCGCTGCGGCCGGATGAGCAGGAACCAGACCACGACGATCATGAGCAGGAACGGCAGGAACGTCAGAAGCGGATTGGGCGAGGAGCCATCGGACGGGGGCGGCGCCATCGCCAGCAGCCAGTGTATCACAAATCCTCCTTATGAACGGTTGTGTGCGTCCGACCGGTAACGGGCCAGGAAACCGTCGCGGAATGAGGTCCATTCACTCCCGCGGATGGCCCGGCGCGCCCGGCGCATGACGGACAGGTAGAAATGCAAATTGTGGCGTGTGGTCAATATCATTGCGCTGATCTCGCCGGCGTTGAACAGGTGGCGGATATAGGCGCGCGTGTAGCCGCGACAGGTCGGGCAGGTGCATTCAGCATCAAGCGGCGTGAAATCATCGCTGTAGCGCCCGGCTTTGACCGTCAGCGGGCCATCGGGGGTGAAGGCCGTGCCGTGACGCGCCGCGCGTGTGGGCAGCACACAGTCAAACATGTCAATTCCACGGTCGATGCCCATAATCAGGTCTTCGGGGGTCCCCACGCCCATCAGATACCGCGGCCGATCGGCCGGCAGATGCGGCACTGTCGCTTCGGTCATTTCCCACATCGCCGACTTCGGCTCCCCGACCGAAAGCCCGCCGATGGCATAGCCATCAAAGCCGATTTCCACCAGCCGCCGAGCTGAAGCAGCGCGCAGGTCCGCATAGACCGAGCCCTGGACGATGCCGAAGAGCGCGGGGAGAGAAGAATAGGACCAATTGGACATATTGGACATATAACTGCCTGTCAATGAGTCGCTTCGGGACTTTGATTGAAGTGCCCAATCAAGCGTCACTTCCAGATCTTTGGCGGCCTGCTCGTGGTCGGCGGGATAGGGGGTGCAGACATCGAGGACCATGGCGATGTCGCTGCCCAGTCCCGCCTGGATGTCGAAGACTCCCTCCGGCGAGAAGAAGTGCTCCGAACCATCGAGGTGCGAGCGGAAGCGCACGCCATCGGGTTCGATCTTCCGCAACTCCTGCAGACTGAAGACCTGGTAGCCGCCCGAGTCGGTCAGGATGGCGGCCTCCCAGTTGATGAATCGATGCAGCCCCCCCGCTTGGCGCACAATCTCGACGCCGGGTCGCAGGTAGAGGTGGTAGGTGTTTCCCAGACAGATCTGTGCGCCGAGCGCCGCCAGATCCTCCGGCGGCAGGGCCTTGACCGAACCGGCGGTTCCCACCGGCATGAAGACCGGAGTCTCAACCACCCGTCCGTTGACCATGAATTCGCCGACACGCGCGCGGCCATCGACGGCGCGAAGCGTGAAGGACAGACGTGTCGGGGATTCGGTCATTGGGCCGGAATGCATGGGGAGGCATGGGTCAAAGCGGTGGAGAATATAGGCAATCCGAGGGTGCGATTCCAGTTGTAGGTCAATAGCTACAACATCCCCAACGCCTGATCAATACGGGCGATCGGGCGGGCTTCGATGTCGCCGCTTTGCACGTCGCGGGCGTTCATGGCGGGGATGATCGCGGTCTGGAAACCGATCTTGGCGGCTTCGATGAGGCGCTGACGCATCTGCGGCACGCCGCGAATCTCGCCGGCCAAGCCAAGCTCACCGATGAAGACGGTGCGGGATGGGGCGGGACGTTTGAGGGTCGATGAGGCGATGGCCACCGCGGCGGCCAGATCGACCGCCGGCTCATCGGTGACGAAACCGCCGGTGATGTTGACGAAGATGTCGCGGCCATTGAGCGAGAGCCCGCCGATATTCTGGAGGATGGCAATGAGAATGGCGCTGCGACGCGGATCAAAACCGGAGACCACCCGCTGCGGCACTCCTCCCCCCTGACCGACCAGCGCCTGAATCTCCAGCAGCAACGGACGCCTTCCCTCCATCGCCACCGCCACCGCCGAACCGGGGGCATGCAGCGAGGCCGGCTCGCCGGAGAGGAAATGGCCGGACGGATCGGTCACCTCGGCCAGCCCCTTCTCGTTCATTTCAAAGAGGCCGACCTCGTTGGTCGAGCCGAAGCGGTTTTTCAGACAGCGCAGGATACGGATCCACTGGCGGCGGTCCCCCTCGAATTGCAGGACGGTGTCGACCAGATGCTCGAGCACCTTGGGGCCGGCGATGAAGCCTTCCTTTGTGACATGCCCGATCAGGAAGGCGACCGCGTTGTGCGCCTGCGCCCAGTCGCTGATCGCCGCGGCGCATTCGCGCACCTGCGACACCGTGCCCGGCGGGCTTTGCCATTGCGGATCGAAGGTGGTCTGGATCGAATCGATCACCAGCGCCCGCGGGCGGGGGGTCATCGCATCGGCGGCAGAGAGAATGTCGGTCAGCTGGGTCTCGGTCAGGATGTGCAGATCATCGGGGACACCCAGACGCTGGGCGCGATGCTTGATTTGTCCCGCCGACTCCTCGCCGGAGACATAGAGCGTCGGAATGCCGCGCTTGGCCATGCGTCCGGCGATCTGCAAAAGCAGGGTCGATTTGCCGATGCCGGGTTCGCCGCCGATCAACACGGTCGATCCGGGCATCGCGCCGCCGCCGAGGACGTTATCAAACTCGCTGATGCCGGTGGCAATCACCGCGGCGGTGTCGATGGCGATTTCGCCGATGGTCTGGGTGGCGGGCGCCTCGCGCCGCTTGCGCGCGCCCTTCTCGACACCGCGCACACCGCCGGTGGCCTTTTCTTCGTGGAGGGTGTCCCAGGCGCCGCAATCGGGGCATTGCCCCGCCCAGCGGGCAAACACCGATCCGCAATTGGCGCAGGCGTAGAAGGTCTTGGAAGGATTGGACTTCATGCGCGGATGATAGGCTTCTGCGCGAGCTGAGCACAATCACCTTTCGGTGGTCGGCACTGTCACCCTCTTGACGGAGTCAAGGATTTTGCGATATTGGAGCGGAATTGTCTGACTTACCGCCTCGCACTGCTGCATTGGATCAAACTTGTTCTCCGTCCTTTCGCGGACGGTGGGAGAAACCATGCGTATCGTCCCTGCTGTACTCTGCGCTGTGGCTGGCGTACTTCTCCAGTCCACCGCTGCGCAGTCTGCCGCTCCGACTCGAATGACAATTCAGGGGAGACTGACCGATGTCCTGGGTGCGCCGCTTCCAGCCGGACCCCGGAACTTCCTATTTCGCATCTACGACGACTCATCCTCGGGCAATCCCATCTGGCCGGCCGGCGGCGCCGAGGCGCAATCGATTGACTGCAATGCCGCGGGTCTGTGGAGCGCCGAAATCGGCGCGGTTGCACCACTCGCCGAAGCCGTCTTTGCCGGTGAGAATCGGTGGCTGGAGATCGATGTGGAAGGGTATGTCTTGCCCCGCGTTCGTTTGGTCACTTCTCCATATGCCCAACGTGTGGCAACGGTGGACAGCGCGATGGGAGGGGTGCTTCAATCCTCGCTGACGATAGGAAGAACGCACACGGTCACCGGCACCCATACGTTTGTGGCGGGAGACAGCAACGAGGTTTCGGGCAATTTCACCACGGTTGCCGGCGGACGGCACCACATTGGGGCTTCCGATCATTCGACGATCGGCGGAGGGGACAGCAACTGGGTCTTCCCTGGCACGCCTGGCGCCGGCCATCAGACCGTTGGGGGCGGGCTATACAACCTGGTCTTTGCAGACGGCGGGACCATTGGCGGCGGAATTCACAATGCCGTGTGGGCTCCATACGCCGTGGTTTCCGGAGGTGCGTTCAACACCTCCGGCGGCATGGCGTCATCGGTCCCGGGCGGCTATGGCTGCGTGGCTGTGGGTAGCTATTCGCTGACCGCGGGCCGACGCGCCTATGCGCCCCTGACGGGGATGTTCGTGTGGGCTGATGCTGCCAGCGACAGCTTGTTTCCGAAACCGAACGACCCCAATCTCATTCCGGGCGCCAATTTCTTTTGTTGCCGGACGACGGGCGGCGCCTTTTTCGCGACCGGGATTGACTCCCTCGGCGCGATCACAAGTTCTTCCTGGCTGCCAGCGGGCAGCGGCAGCTGGGTCGCGTTTTCCGATAAGAACGCCAAACACGGATTCGAACCAGTCGACTCCGATGCGCTCCTGCACAAGGTCGCCGCTCTGCCCATCTCAGAATGGAGCTACAATTCTCAGCGAGACTCGGTTCGTCACATCGGTCCGATGGCACAAGACTTCCATGCGGCCTTCGGCGTCGGCGAAGACGAACGCTATATCTCTCCGATTGACGAAGCGGGGGTCGCGCTGGCCGCCATACAGGCGCTGACGCGGCGACTTGCGGAAAAAGACAGCGAAATCGCGGAGCTCCGCAGTCAACTGCGTGACATCCTCAGGCGATTGGATGAGCGGTCAGCGACCCGATGACCGCAGCGTCTCGCGGTCCTCTCGTAAATATCGAGGCGCGGTGGGCCATTGCTCCTTGACGAGAGTGCCACTGGATTAGATGCCTGCATTCGCAATTCGGCCAGGGCCACACAGAATGATCGGCCGGGTCGGCCCACACGATCGCATCCGCGCACAGATCGACTCCCGGAGGATGGCCGGGGCCCGCCGGGCCATGGAAACTCGCACCGGACGCACGGTCGCGTTAAGGGCGCGCCTGCCTACCCGACTGGACTGTGGACTCCGAGCTGGGCCACCGGTTTCTCCATGAGGCCCGCGTGGCTTCAAGGAACAATCATCCTTCCGGCGCGTCTGACCCTGTCTCAAGGCGATGGCCGTCATCCTATTGCCATTGCCTTGGCCGCCGTCACTCGCCATCTCCGCCGACGCCATCAGGGCCGCCGCGCGGCGTCGGCGACGGTGCCGGCGATGAATTGTCGCACCAGCGCGTTATCGGTGGCACGGGCCTCGGCGACGCTCCCGGAGAAGATGATCTGCCCGCCGTCGAGCATCGCAATCCGGTCGCCGATTTTGAACGCCGAGTGCATGTCATGGGTGACGGCGATCGCGGTCACATTCAGCCGCTCGCGCAACGACACGATCAGGTCATTGATGCCTTCGGCGGTCACCGGATCGAGCCCGGTGGTGGGTTCATCGTAGAGGACAATCTCCGGATCCATCGCGATGGCACGCGCCAGCGAGGCGCGTTTGCGCATCCCGCCGGAGAGTTGCGACGGCAACTTGTCCCCCTGACCGGCCAGTCCGACCCACTCAAGACGCTCGGCGACAATGGCGGCAATCTGGTCATCGTACAGGTGCGAAGTTTCAGCCAACCCCAACCCGACATTCTGAGCAATGGTGAGCGAGTCGAAGAGCGCGGCCCCCTGAAAGACGAAGCCCATGCGCAGACGGATCGCCATCAGCGTGTCGCGGTCGACCTGGTCGAGCCGGAGGCCGTTGATCGCTACGGTGCCGGCGTCGGGTTTTATCAATCCGGCGATGATCTTGAGCAGGACGCTTTTGCCGGTGCCTGATTTGCCGATGACCACCAGAGTTTCGCCGCGGGCCACATCCAGATCGATCCCGGCCAGCACCGGACGCTTATCGAAGGACTTGACCACCCCACGCAGCACAATCACGCCGCCGGCGGAGGGATCGGCTGTGGCCGGGTTGATCGCGCTGTGGGGTTCTGTCGGCGGCATGATCGGATCCCGGCGTCGCCTCAGATGCGAAAGAGGATGGTGGCCATCAGGTAGTTAGCGATCAGGATGAGCGCCGAGGAGACCACCACCGCGCTGGTGGTGGCGCGTCCGACCCCCTCCGCCCCGCCCTTGGTGTTGAATCCCTGATAACAGCCGATGGTCGTGATGATCAGTCCGAACACCATTGCCTTGAGCAGGCCCGCGTTCAGATCGATGGTTTTGAACAGCAGCTTGAACCCATTCAGGAAGATCTCACTGGAAATCCCGCCGAAGACCACCGCCACCACCAGCGCTCCGACAATCGCCACAAAATTGGCGAAGAGCACAAGCACAGGGAGCATGACGAAGCCGGCGGCAATGCGGGGCATGACCAGGTAGCGCACCGGATCGATGCCCATCACATCGAGCGCGTCGATCTGTTCGGTCACCCGCATCGTGCCCAGTTCGGCGGCCATCGAGGCGCCCACCCGTCCGGTCAGGACCAGGGCAGTCAGCACCGGCCCCAGTTCCAGCAGGATGGTCTTGCCGATGGCGCCGCCGATGTAGCGCATCGGCACATACCCCTCGAACTGATAGACCGCCTGCCAGGTGGCCACCGCGCCGGTAAACACCGACACCAGGAGCACCAGCGGCAGCGACTGCACACCCACCGACAGCATTTGCGCGACCACCAGGTGCCAGGAGCGCACCAGCCGCGGCAGGGTCGAAAGGACTCGTCCGAGCATGATGACCACCCCGCCCACATAGTGGACGAAGTTGACCCAGCGACGTCCGATATGACGCACAAAACCGCGCATAAGGTCATTATCGGCTGTTGGACGTTTCTCGGCAACTGTTTCAGGGGCTGTCGTAGCCTTTCACCGCACCGGGGCATCAATCTCAACTCGGCGGAGACGCACCACAACCAAGCCATCACGGGAATCGATGTGCTTACCGCAGGCCCTGACGTGGGCGTCAGGGCCACAGTTGTCGGATTACGGGGGAGGTCGCGTCCTTGTCGCAAGCCCTGACGTGGGCGTCAGGGCCATGGCTCATAGGCAACAGTGCGGCCACACGGCGCGCTTGTTCCCCTCCCCCCGGAGGCGGGAGGGTGGTCGTCTGCGCAGCAGACGACCGGGT
>DATMBC010000038.1 GCA_035559435.1 bacterium | reverse complement strand
TCAGAAGGTGATCGCATGATCTTTCAACTCGGTCGCCGGCCACAACCGGATGCCGTGCTCCAGGCGATTCTCCGCGCCGATGATGCAGCCGTCGCTGATGATCGTTCCATCGGCGATGTGTGCCTTAGCGCCGATCCGGTTGCCGCGCCCGACAACGCACGAGCGGAGCGAGGCACCTTCCGCGATCTCGTTGTCTTCCCAGAGCACTGCGCCCTCGATCGTCACGTCCTTGCCGATCACACAGCGCGCGCCGATCACCGTCGGCCCGATGATCCGCGCCCCGCGCTCGAGCCGCACATCCGGCCCCAACACCACCGGCCCGACGATCTGCGCTGAATCGTGGATCGCTGCCCCGTCCTCCAGCCACACCCGATCGGCTATCTGGCGCCCGCGAAACCGGTAGCGCACTTTGCCGATCAGAATATCGTGATGCACCTCCAGATACGTCGAGGGTTTGCCGACATCGGTCCAGTACGCGCGCGATGGGTAGCCGTACATCGGGTCGCCGGTCTGCAGGACTACCGGGAACAGGCCGCGCTCGAACATGTAGTGCTGCGCCGGCGGAACGTAGCGGAAGATCTCCGGCTCGATCAGGTAGGTGCCGGCGTTGATCATATCGGTGGTCACCTCGTCGCGGTTCGGCTTCTCGATGAAGCGGCGAATACGCCCCTCGGCATCGGTTTCGACCAGCCCGAAGGCGGTCGGGTCCTCGACAGGCGTGAGCGCGATCGTCAGCTTGCTGCCGCGCTCGCGATGATAGGCCAGCATCGCGCGCAGGTCCAGGTCGGTCAACACATCCCCGTTGAACACGAACGTCGTGCCATCCAGCATGTGTTCGACGTTCTTGACCGCTCCGGCGGTCCCGCGTGGCTCTGGCTCCTCGACGATATGCACCCGCATCCCCAGCCGCTCGCCGTCGCCCAACGCCTCACGAAACCGATCGGCCAGATATTGGACGGCCAGGATCGCTTCGTCGATCCCCTGGTCGCGTAGTTTTTCCAGCATGTGCTCGATAAACGGCTGATTCACCAGCGGGATCATCGGTTTGGGCGTGTTGCAGGTCAATGGGCGCAGACGCGTCCCCAGCCCGCCGACGAGGATGACAGCTTTCATAGCCCCCCCAATAGAGTTATGAGTTGTCAGT
>DATMBC010000037.1 GCA_035559435.1 bacterium | reverse complement strand
CGCGCCGCGATTGTGCGTCTCGGCCCCGCCGGCATCTGGACGTTCCCGGTTCTCTGGATCGCCCACGAGTACCTGCGCACTCTTGGCCAACTCGCTTTTCCCTGGACCAATCTGTCGCTGTCCCAGGTCTGGGCCCTGCCGCTCCTGCAGATCGCCGAGTTCACCGGCGATCTCGGCGTCGGCCTGCTTGTCGCGTTGGTCAACGTCTGCATCTTCGAATCCTGGCGCCAGTATTCGGACCGCGGCTGGCGGGTGGCGTTGCGCTACACCGTGATCGCCCTGCTTTTGCTCGCGGCGCCGATCCTCTGGGGCGCCTGGCGCATGGGGCAGATCGCCTCCGCCGACACGGTCCGTGTCGCCGTCCTGCAGGGAGACATCGACTCCTACGCCAAATGGGAAAACGATTTCGTCGACCGCTCGATGGCCATCTATGAGACGCAGTCGCGCGCGGCGGCCGCCGCCGGCGCCGAGCTGATCGTCTGGCCCGAAACCGCCGCCCCGATGTACCTGCGCTCCGACCAGCGCTACCTGAAGGAAATGCGCGATCTGTCGCGCGAACTGCGCGCCCCGCTGCTGGTCGGCACCCTCGAATTCAAACGCCTCGACAACGGCGGCTATCTGCGCTACAACGCCGCCGTGCAACTGGTCCACGGCGTTTACCAGCCGGACTTTCACGCCAAGTTGCACCTGGTGCCCTTCGGCGAATGGATTCCGTTTTCGAATTATGTCCAGGTGCTTGACAAACTCGAAGTCGGCGGCGCGCATTTCACGGCGGGGGAGAAGTATGTTCTCTTCGAGCACCCCAAGGGCCCCTACGCCGCCGCCATTTGCTACGAGTCGGTTTTTCCCGGGATCATCCGCCAGTTCGCGCGGCGCGGCGCCCGGTTTTTTGTTACCATCACCAACGATGGCTGGTACGGCTTCAGTTCCGGGCCGCCGCAGCATGCCGCCCATGCCATCCTGCGCGCGATCGAGACACGTTGCCCGTTCGCCCGCGCCGCCAACACCGGCATCTCGTGTTTCATTGATCGGATCGGAGTCATGCACCAGCCCACCCATCAGTACATCCCGGATCTGCGCATCCACGATCTGCCCCTCGGCAAGCCCGGTGAGATGACCTTCTTCGTGCGCCATGGCCTCTGGCTCGGCCAGGCCTGCGCCGGCTTCGCGCTGGCGTTGATCCTCTGGTTGGCCGTCCCCATCGGGCGACGCAAGCCCCCGGTCAAATCGCCGCTTCTGGCCCTGCTGATTCTGTTGCCGTTCTCGACCGCGCAGGCCTCACCGCGTTCCTGGACCAACTTCACCGACGTCAACGATGTCAACGCCATTGCATCAGCGGGCGACACCGTCTGGGTGGCCACCGACGGCGGCCTGGTCCGTTTCCTCGACAGCGATCCGGACGCTCAGACGCGTTTCACCAACGCCGATGGCCTCGGCGGCAACCGACTCCGGTTTGTGACCGTCGATGCAAACGGCGTGGTCTGGTGCGGCGGTGAAAACGGCCGCCTCTCTCGCCGTCTGCAGGACCAGAACTGGCGAACCTATCTGTTCGAGGATGACGCCGGGTTGCCCATCCCGCTCAACGCCGCCACACCCGGCCCCGACGGCTTCCTCTGGGTGGCCTCCGACAGGGGCGTGCACAAGTTCGACACCCAGCGCAACGGCGGCGAAATCAAGGAGTCGTACACGCGCATCGGCGACTGGCCGGATGAGTCGGCGGTCGCCGACCTCGTTGTCGTCGGTGGCATCCTCTACGCCGTTGGCGCCAGCGGGGTCGCCGCGGCCGATGTCAACGATCCGTTCCTGCTGGATCGCTCCCATTGGGCGACGCAACTGACCGCCGAGCCGCTGCGGTTTCTCGCCTACATCGGCGATGTGGAGTCTCGCATCGTGGCCGGGGCCGCTGCCGGGTACTCCCTGGTGTCATATGACCCCGGAGAACACTCGCTTAGTCTGGGCGTCTTTGTCAGTTCCCCAAACCTCGCCGACGCCTACGGCATGGACTACCACATCTGGTTTCTCTCTGCCGATGGCCGTTTCATTGCGCGTGATTTCCCCAGCTTGCGCGTCCCGCCGCAAGGCACCGTGCCCGCGCCCGTGGCCGCGGGATTCACCAGCATTCATCTTACCGACAACGCGGTTTATTTCGGTCAGACCAACGGCGGCCTCTGGCGGCTGGGTGACGCCGGCTGGACTCACATCGAGCCCGATGGGCCGCTCGACAACGACCTGGCCGCCCTGGCCATCGGCCCCGATGGCCGTCTCTGGACCGCCCACACCAACCGCGGCGCCGCCTTTCTCGACGAGAGCGGCTGGCACACCATCCCTTACATCTCCGCCGGCGCCAGCGGCCCGATGACCTCGGTCGATGTCGCCCCCGATGGCGGCGTCTGGTATGGCATCTTCGGCGGCGGCGTTTGGGCGGTCGATCCGGCCGATCCGCAAAACCCCGGCGCCGCGATCAATTACAAGAAGCCCAACAGCTCGCTCATGTGGGTGCAGAACCCGACACGCCCCGCCGACTTCGAGTATGTCGTCGTGCAGGATGTCGTCGTTGACCATCAGGGACGCGTCTGGTGCGCCAACGGCTTCGCCGACTCCGGCGCGGTGATCGCCTGGAACGACCATGGCTGCTGGGGACGTTTCGATCAGGCCGATGGCATTCCCTCCAACCGTCCCGGTGTGGTCTATCCGCTCGACTCCAGCGTGCTGGTCGGCTTCGCCAACATCGGCATCGCCGAGATCAATTTCCGCGAGCCGCTCTGCGAAGATGGCCGGCCGGTGACACAGATTCCCCGTGTCGCCCGACGCACCTCCGCCGATGGCCTCCCGTCCGATGACATCCGCGCGATCCTCTATGACCAAAGCGACTCGCTCTGGGTCGGCACCAATCTCGGCCTGGCCCGCTACGCCCGCGACCGCCGCCGCTTCTTCAAAGTCGAGATGCCATCCGAGGCCGGGCTGACCGTCAACACGCTTGCCGTCGATGACGCCAACGGCATCTGGATCGGCACCACGCTCGGTCTGGTGGTCCGCGACGCCGCCGGCGCGATGACGTTCTACAACTCGCGCAATTCCGGCCTGGTCGGCGATCATGTCACCCACATTGACATCGACCGCGCCACCGGTGACATCTGGATTGCCACGCGATCCGGCGTGTCGCGCACGCCGGGCCCGCCCCCCGCCGCCGCCGACATCGAACAGACCGTTGCTTACCCCAATCCCTTCGAGATCGGCGTGCATGAACGGGTCCATTTCAACGCCCCCTCCGGCAGCCGCGTCACCATCACCACCGCGGCCGGCCGCACCGTGGCGCAGATCGACTCCGATGTCGGCTGGGATGGACGCACCCGCGGCGGCGAATGGGTCGCCACCGGCATCTATCTGTTCGTCGTGCGCTCCCCGCGGGGCGACTACGGCGCCGGCAAGATCGCCGTCATCCGCCGCTAAGCGCACCGCGCCGCCCGCACTTGCCGCCGCGCGCGCGGCAACGTACCTTTGCCCCACACCACGAGGCCAGCGTGTCCAGCATCGTCGCCGTTCCCTACCAGCCCCAGCACCGCGCGCAATGGGACGACTTTGTCGCCGCCGCCAACAATGGCACCATGTTCCACCTGCAGCAATTCCTCGACTACCATCCGTCGGGCAAATTCAACTTTCATCATCTGTTGTTTTTCGAGGAGGACCGCCTAATCAGCGTGCTGCCCGGCGGGCTGCATGCCCCCGACGTCTTCGAGTCGCCGGTCGGCGCCAGTTATGGCGGGTTCGTCCTCCATGACGCTTCCTTCGATCAGTGCCTCGGGCTGGTCGACGCGCTGCTGTCCTATGCCGATCAGGCCGGCTGGAACGACATTTCGCTGACCGCCGCGCCGTTTGTCTATCAGGCCTCCCTGGCGCAATACATCGACTACGCGCTCCTCTGGCGCGGCTTCCGCTACGATTGCCATTACATCTCCAGCGTGATCGATCTGCGCCGTCACGGCGATGACCCGCTGCCGCGCTTCTCCGCCTCGGCGCGCCACATCATTCGCCGCGGCCAGCGCGCCGCCAAGCTGCGCATCGAGCAGAACGAGGACTACGAGGGCTACTACCCGGTGCTGGTCGAAAACAAGGCCCGCCACGGGGTCCGTCCCACCCACACCCTCGATGATCTCCGCCGTCTGCGCGAGCTTCTGCCCGGACGGCTTGTGCTCTTTAACGCCTACCTCGATGATGAGCCGATCGCCGGCGCGCTCAACTTTGTCGCCAACCCGCGCGTCCTGTTGGTGTTTTATCTCATGATGCGCTACGAGCACGAGGAGCACAAACCGGCCTATGCGCTCATGGAACGGGTGGTGCGCCATGCGCTCGAGCACGACTTCCAGTATGTCGACATCGGCGTCTCGCAGGACACCCGGGCCGCCAACCCGATGACCCCCAGTCTCAATCTGATCCGCTTCAAGGAACGGTTCGATTCCCACGGTGTCATGCGGAGCACACTGCGGTGGCGACGGCCGCGATGAACGAGGACGCCTGCTTTCTGTTTCGCGGCGACATCCGCTACGACACCCGTCTGCGCAACATCGTCCACGCCTTTGCCCGCATGGGCAATCGCTGCCGTGTGATTCAGGGCGCCGGCGAGGATGCGGACTTCGAAACCGCCGATGCCCGCGTTGAATCGTTCGCCTGCGCGCGGAGTGGCCCGCTGGGGTTTGTGCGCTACTGGCGGCGGTCCGCCCGACACGCCGCCGCCATCCATGCCCGTGTCTGGTGGGCGGCCGACCTGTACTCCCTGCCGCTGGCGGTGCGCCGCGCGCGCGCCAACGGCGGCCATGCCGTCTATGATGCCCGCGAGATCTTCGCGCATCTGGGCTCGCTGCGCGCGCGCCCCCTCACGCAGGCCTTCTGGCGCATGCTCGAACGACGCCACATCCAGCGCGCGCAACTGGTCGTTGCCACCGGCGACCTCGATGCCCGCTTCCTCGCCGAGCGTTACCGGATCACCCCGCCCTTGGTGCTGCGCAATCTGCCGCAGTACCAGACGCCCAAACCCAATCGCCGGCTGCATCAGATGCTGGGATTGCCGGAGGACACTCCGATCGCGCTGTACACCGGCGGACTGCAGGAGGGGAGAGGCATCGAGTTGATGCTGGCCATGGCGGCGCAGCTGCCCGCCGCCGCCTTTGTCTTCCTCGGCAATGGTCCGCTGGAGTCGCGGATCCGTGACACCGCCCGCACGTGTCCCAACGTTCACCATCTTAACGCGGTTGCCAACGAGCAGGTGGTCGAGTACACCGCCGGCGCGGCCATCGGCCTGGCGTTGATTGAACCGATCTCGTTCAGTTACCGGCTGGCGCTGCCCAACAAACTGTTCGAGTACATCATGGCCGGCATCCCGGTGGTGGTCACCGACCTGCCGCAGATGCGCGACATCGTCGACGAACACAAAGTCGGGCTGGTCGTGCCGCCGGGCGCCCTCTCGGAGGCGGTGGCCGCGGCACGACGTCTGCTCACCGACGCCGCCTTCCATGCCCAATGCGCCGCCAACGCCCGCGCGGCGGCCCGTGTCCTTTCATGGGATCGTGAGGAAGAGAAGTTCATCGCCGCGGCACGCGCCGCCGGACTGATGTAGACCCATGCCGCGTCTCTTGCTCATCGCCTACTACTTTCCCCCCTGGGGCATGGGGGGTGTGCAGCGTGTCGCCAAATTCGCGCGCTATCTCCCGGAATTCGGCTGGGATGTCACCGTGATCGCGCCCGAGGCGACCGGCTACATCCGGCAGGATCCGTCGCTTCTGGACGAACTGCCGGCAAGCGTGCGCATCGAGCGCATTCCCGTGCGTGACCGGGCCGGCGCGATGGCGCCCGAACAGGGCGTGATCCGACGCCTGGGCGCGGCGCTCTCTCGCTGGCGCGATCTTCCCGATCGCCACAAGGGCTTCGCGCGCCTGGCCGTGACACGCGCGCGACAGTTGATGGCGGACAACCCGTTCGATGTCGTGCTCACCTCCTCGCCGCCGCCATCGATCCATCTGGCCGGTCTGGCCCTGCGCGACCGCGCCGTCTGGATCGCCGATTTCCGCGATCCCTGGCGGGTGCGTCCCGATGACTATGGCCCGACGCTTGTGCACCGTCTCCGCAACAGCGGTCTGCATCATCGCGTCCTGACGTCCGCCGATGCGGTGGTCGCCGTCACGCCCGAACTGGCGGCGCACTTTCAGTCGCTGGCGCCGAACGCCGTCGTGCACTCGATCCGCAACGGGTTCGATGAGGCCGACTTCGACGGTCTCACTGCGCCCGCGCCGCGCGCGCAGACAACGGCGCTTTTTCCCGGCACCTTCAGCCGCCTGTCCGATCCCCGCCCCGCCTTGCGGGCGCTGGCCGTCTGGCGGAAGCAGAATCCGTCACAATCGCTACGGATTGTGCACACCGGCGCGACCCTGGATGTGTCGTTGGCGACGACGCTCGCCGAGACCGGGCTGGCCGACATCTATGACGACCGCGGCTATCTCGATCACCGCCGCGCCGTCGCCGCCTTGCTGGCGGCCGATCTGCTGGTCATCGCGCACACCGATCCCGATGCGGCGGCGGTCAGTGTGCCCGGACGCATCTACGAGATGCTGCGCGCCGGCCGGCCGATCCTCGCGCTCGCTTTCGCCGACAGCGCGCTGGCCAATCTCCTGCGCGATCAGCCCGCCTGCGCGGTGGTCGCACCGCATGATCGCGCCGCGGCCGTGGCCGCCATCGAGCGGCTGCTGGCCGGGCCGCGGCAACCGTTGCGCGCTCCGGAGGCGCTGGCGCCGCTTGCGCGCCGCAACCAGACCGGCCGGCTCTCCGACTTGGCGCGACAGCGCCTGTCCGCGCGGAAGGGGGGAGGGCGATGACCGACACCTCCATCGGGATTGTGATCGTCACCTACAACTCCGCCGACATCATCGGCCCCTGCCTGCAGTCGCTGCATGGCGCCGCGTCCTGTCCGCTCAAGGTCGTGGTGGTCGACAACAACTCCGCCGACCGCACCATCGATGCCACATCCCGCGCCCTGGCGGCGGTGACGATCATCCGCAATGACGCCAATCTCTACTACGCCGCCGCCTCCAATCAGGGCCTGCGCGAATTGGATGATCCCTTCATCCTGTTGCTTAATCCCGACACGGTGCTGCCCGAAGGCGCGCTCGATCAATTGCTTGCCGAACTGGCCGCCCACCCCGAGGCCGGCGCGATCGCCCCCATGCTGGTCTTCCCCGATGGCACACGCCAGCCGTCGCTGCGCGAATTCCCCGGCCTCGATACCCTCTGGTATGACCTGACCGGGCTGGCGTTTCTCTTTCCGCGTTCGCGCATCGTCGGACGCTGGCGCATGGGATATTTCGATGGACTGACCGCTCGCGCAGTCGACCAGCCGATGGCCAGCTGCCTGCTCATCCGCCGCGAAGCGCTCGACCGCGTCGGCCCCTTCGATGAGTCATACCCGATGTTCTTCAACGATGTCGACTGGTGCGTCCGCCTGAAGTCCGCCGGTTTTGCGATCTGGTACACTCCCGCCGTGCGGGTCCATCACCTCGGCGGCGCCACAGTGAAAAAGTACCGTGCCCGCATGATCTGGATGGGCCACGCCGCCTATTTCCGCTTTCTGCGCCGCCGCCACCGCCGCCATCCCTTCCGGCTGCTGCTGACCTGTCTATCGTGGCCGCCGCTGATGCTGGCCGCCTTCCTGCGCTCACTCCGCCACCTGTTTCACTGATACTCCTCGATTCAGGACAAGGGGCCTTCGGCCCCGTGGCCAAGCCGACATTCGAAAGAACGTCCGGGAGGGCGAAGCTCCTGCTGAGCCGCCGCAGCTGGCGGGCGCTTCAGGTAATGATTCGACAATCCGCTCAAGGAGAGGGAATGTGCATGGCTTCAACAGGGTGATCCTGCCGCAGCGGCTCGCCGGGAGGCTCGCCCTCCCGGCATATCCCGTGATCAAACCACGGGACATTCCGGGAGGGCGAAGCTCCTGCTGAGCCGCCGCAGCTGGCGGGCGCTTCAGGTAATGATTCGACAATCCGCTCAGAGAGAGGGAATGTGCATGGCTTCAACAGGGTGATCCTGCCGCGGCGGCTCGCCGGGAGGCTCGCCCTCCCCTGTGGAATTTCAGGATGTGTCGGCGCCAAGCGGCTGAACGCCGGCTCCACCGCAAGAGCATCAAAGATCGCAAGCCATTGCAGAGAGTGCCGGGTCTTGGGATGACGAATCTCGGGAATGCCTTGAGGTCAGGCGCGATATATGCCAGCTCCGCGAATCATACACGAGTCGCAGGGGCAGGTCTGAGACCTGCCCTTGGTTCGACCATTCGCTTGTCCGGGATGCCGACCTACCGCAAGAGGACCAACTTTCGCATCACCACACCGCGCTCCGTCTCCACCCGCGCGAAATACACTCCGCTGGCCAGTTCGCCTCCCGCATCGTCGCGCGCATCAAACGCCAATCGCTGCGGTCCTTCGCGCACTGTTCCCCGGTGCAGAGTGCGTACCCAGCGACCGAGAATGTCAAACACATCGATCCGGACCTCCCCTTCCGCCGGCATCCCCAACAGGAGCACCGTCGCATCATTGAACGGATTCGGGTAGTTCGACAGCGCCAGATACTCCGATGGCACCCCATCTTCATCATCAAAGACATCCGAGACTATTGAAAACGGGAGGGTGTCCACCCACACGCGGTCCCCGGCCCGCACGGCCGTCAACGTCGCGGCCTCGGCATACGGCAACGTCACTTCGACAGCCAACGATCCATCCGCGCCGGTCTCGCCCAGCCACCACACACTGTCGCCGATGGAAAGCGTGATCGCCACACCCGGCGCGGCGAAGCCGTCGCTGGCGGCAAAGAGATTCCAGCGGTTGACGCCGGCGGAGAAATTCGCTGGCGCCACCACCTGCAACGCGCCCGGCGCCGAAGTCCACACCGGCGTCTCCGGATCGCCATACAGATTGTTGCCGAAGACCAGATCACGCATCGACCCATACGCCAGTTTCGCCAGCGTCTGGTAGAGGCCGACGTGATTGGGGATCAGCGGGTCGGCGACGCGTTCGTGGAACGCCCGAATCAATTTGTAGGAACTGGCCACCCAGCCCCAGCGCGACTGCCCGACAAAAGCCGCGGCCCCGCCCTCCGGCATCAGTAGCAGTTTCTCCGCCATCGATTCGCCGACTGCATACGCATAAGGCGGGCTGTCCAGATCGAATCCCCCCTGGTCGCAGGCGGCCGAGAGGTGGATGCCGGGGGTCGGCGTCGGCGCCACCAGATTAAGGTACCCGTTGTCATCGCCGCCGGGGCCATTGGAGAAGACCTGCGCCCGCGGCCAGTTGTTGATTCCGGCCGAGCGCACCACAAACGCATCGGCGCGTCCATGCGCGAAGTAGTTGACCCAGCCGAACCCGCGGCGCAGCGCATCCTCAAAAGTCGGTCCGTCGGGGTAAGAGGGAGCGGGGTCGCTGCCCGACGGCGCCTCGATCATGGTCGACAGATCATGCGCCAGCGTCGGCAGCATCGCCGCCGCCACCAGCCCGTGCTGACCGATCCCGCCGTCCCAGTCGCGGAACTGGTCGGTCGACACCGACAACGCCCGCGCGAGATAATCGCCGGCTTCCGGTCCGCGCTCGTAGGCGATGATCTTGCGGACGGCCGCCTCGGCTTCCGCCGCCGTTGAGTAGGGGAGACGGCCCACGTACAGCTCCGGGTAGATCTCCGCTCGATCGTCGAAGAACTCCCCGAAGATGCCATCGCCGTCGAGATCCCACTCGCCGTCCAACTCGCCGAAATACAGATCGCAGACCTGCAGTTTGTATGGATCGCCGCCGTAGTCGGGAATGTCGGCGTAGGCGTACCGCACCGGCGCGACCGTCTCATCCCCGCCGATCACCGCCCAGCGCAGCCCCGCGGCATACGCCGCCGTCAGGTATTCACGCACCGCCGCCGCCGCATCCGTGCCGGGATACTGCGCCGTCACCGCCTCGATCGTCGCGATGCCCGAACGGATTCCCCGCGCGCATTTCCAGCGCGCCAGTGGACGCACCGCCTCGACAAACGCGGAGGCGGTGATGATCACATGTTCAACGCCCAGCGGCGCGCCGGTTGCGATGACATGCCAGGGGGTGTCGCCGAACGCCGGTGAGAGGCCGCCGCTACCGGGCGGGCTGAGCGTCTCACGAACCGTCTCTCCCAGCGGGTCTCCCACTGCCAGTGTCTCCGCCGGCCAGTCGCCGGGACCGGCGGCAACACCGTCATCAATGGTAATGGTGGCCCGCCGTGCCACGATCAGTCGCCTGCTGTCGGGTAGGTAAGCCAGAGGACACCAGACCAGGCCGGTCACGCCATGGCCGCTGAAATCGCCGCCATGGACCTGACGCCAGCCCATGCCGGGGAAGGGCTGGGCGCTTTGATAAATCTCCGGACTCGGCGCCGCCGCCGGCGCGGGTGCGGCGGTGTCGCTGGTCATGACATCCGCCGGCCAGGGCGCCAATGGCAATGACAGCGACAATGTGTCCGCAACGAGGAATTCCAGATTGAGGATGGAGTCGGCGGCCAGCGGCAGAGTCGCTTCGAGCCAGGGCAGACCGGGTTCGCCGGGCAATCCGCGAACACCAAACGGCGACTCCGGCAACGTGGCAAACCCCGCCACGCTGCCGATGTCGCCAACATCTATGTGGGTTGGAATTGGTAACTCGAAGGTGCGCGGCCGTGCCTGTGCCCATCCGCCCGGTAGGCACATCACTACAATGAACAAGACCCCCGCAATACCACTGCGCCCGCGGACCATCTCCCCCTCCGCCTCGCTCCCATCACCCCCCGTGATGGACAGTCTTCGGGCTTGGGCAAGCGGGGTGCCGGAAATCTAAATCCACCGACAATTCAATCTGTCGTCATAACAGATTGACCATCAATGGGTAAGGCATTTGAAGAAATTTAGCGACACGGCGCATCGTGCCGCTTGTGGACGCAATCTCCCCAACTCTATGGGTTTCGGCCCATAGTCTGGACGACTGTCGCAACGCCCTCAGAGACAGCAACTTTTCCCTGTCACGAAATCAAAATAGTTCTTGCGCTGGTGGTAGAGGATGGCGTAGAATGGCACAGGAGGGCAGAACTCTTCTGCCGGATCGGCCGTTGTTGAACAACACAAGTCGTTGATCCGCTTCGCATTATAAGCAATTAGCGGATCTTGCAGTGGGGTGGGCCGTCCTCCTTTGGTGGCATCAGATGGCAGAGAACCAGTCCAAAATCACCTCAATCGGGTTCTTCGGTTCTCACGACGGCCGCGTCGATGACAAAGGCCGTATCGCGTTGCCCACCAGTATACGCAATCAGGCCACCGGCGATTTGTCGCTGCAGTTTTACTACGTCACGCCGCGCGCGCACCTGCGCATCGTCTCCGGCGCCGAATGGCGGCGCATGCAGTCCCGCTTTGAAGAACACGGTTACAGCAGCACGCACGTCGAAACATTCACGACGCTGATGATGGAGTATTCCGGCCCGGCCGCGCTGGACACGCAGGGACGTCTGCTGGTCCGCGCCCGCGACCTCGAACTCATCGGCGTCGACGCCAAAAATCGCGATGTCCGCATCGCCGGCAGCGGCGGCGTCATCAATATCTGGGAGAAGGGCCGCATCGAGGCGTTCAAGGGGGGCGAACGCCTCGTGCTCAATGAAACCTTTCGTCAGTACCTGGAGGCAGCGTCACAATTGACTCTCTAAGAGGGCAGGGCAGGGGTGATCAGTCGGGGACGGGCCACCGGCCCGTCCTCGCCGATCAGGTCGCGGATGCGCTGATCACGGATCGGTCCGGCATCTACCTCGATGGCACCGTCGGCGGAGGAGGGCACGCCGAAGTGATTCTCGGGAAACTGACCACACACGCGCGCTACATCGGGCTGGACCGCGACGCCGAGGCGATCGCGCGGTCGCGCGCCCGTCTGGAGCCCTTCGGCGGCCGGGTGACGATCATTCACGCCGACTACCGCGATCTGGCGCGCATCCTCCACGATCTCGGCATCGCCGAAATCCACGGCGCCCTGCTCGATCTCGGGCTCTCGTCGCTGCAACTTGACAATCCCGAGCGCGGCTTCGCCTACCGACTGGCCGGCCCGCTCGATCTGCGCTTCGACACCTCGACCGGCCCGACCGCCGCCGAATGGCTGGCGGACGCCGACGAGGGGGCCATCGCCGAGGCGCTGCGCGTCTATGGCGAGGAGCGCCATGCCCGCAAGATCGCCCGGCTGATCATCGCCCAGAAGTCCCGCGGACTGCCCATCCTGACCACCGGCGACCTGGTCGCGTTGATCCGGCAGGCGGTCGGCGCGCATGGCCCGGAACTGGGACGCTCCGCCGCGCGTGTCTTCCAGGCGCTGCGCATCGCCGTCAACGATGAGCTGGCCGCCATCCCGAAGGCGCTGGCCGACGCGGTCGATCATCTCGCCGATGGCGGGCGGCTGGTCGTCATCGCCTACCACTCGCTTGAGGATCGCATCGTCAAAGACTTCATGCGCGAAGTCTCGCGCGCATGCTCCTGTCCGAAGATGTACCCGCAGTGCGTCTGCGGCGCCGATCCCAAGGGGATACTGCCGCTGCGCCGCGCGCTGCGTCCTTCCGCCGACGAAATCAAGATCAACCCGCGCGCCAAGTCCGCGAAACTGCGCCTGTTCGAGCGGCGTCGTCGTCTGGGGGGCAGACGATGAGCCGCGGCGTCGTGTCGCTGGCGCGCAAGGTGCGCCCGGCCTGGTGGGTCCTGATCTTCTGCGTTGCCACGGCGGGCGTGTGGCAGCGCTATGAAGTGGTCCGCATGGCCCGGACCATCGAGCTGACGCAGGCGCGCATCACCGTGCTCCGGCGTCTGCACGCGTCGCTGTCGGCCGACTGCTCGCGCCTGGCCGCGCGCGAGCGGATTGAAACGATCGCGGTCAAACAGTTGGGGATGTCGCCAACGACCCGGGCGCAGAAACGGACGCTTGTGATCGACTCGTCCGTCGCCGCCTATGCCGCTGGTGAATAGGACGGAACCGTTGGGACCGGGGGGTACCAACACACGGAGGCGCGGGGCCCGAGACCGGAAACGGTGCGCGGCCGCGAGGGAACGCTGATGAACGGGATGGAAGGAACACGCCGGGCACGGTTGGCGGTGACGTTCGCGAAACGCCGCCAGGTGCTCCTGCTTCTGGCCGTTGTCATCTGGGGGGCGGTTTGGGCCCGCGCCATCCAATTGCAGTTGGTCGCCGACGATCAACTGCGCGAACTGGCCTACAGCCAGAGCAACCGCCGCATTTCCCTGCCGGCGCCGCGCGGCGAGATTCTGGACCGCGAAGGACGCCTGCTGGCCATCAACAACGCCGTCCGCTCCTATTTCTCCTATCCGGACAGTCTGCAGCCGTCGCATGTCCTGGCCGAGCGCTTCGGTCCGCTGCGCGGCATGCCGATCCAGGCCGTCGCGCGCGAATTCAGCGGGCGCGCCAACCGCTTCACCTGGATGATCCGCCGCTGCGATGCCGATCTGGCCGAGCGGATCGACAGTTGGCAGTTGCCGGGCGTGTTCGGCACCTGGGAATTTCAACGCGTCTACCCGCTTGCCATGCCCGGTTTCGCCGGGCCGCTGGGCTTTGTCAATGACACGATGGGCGGTGGCGCCGGACTCGAGAAGTATTACGACGAGGTCTTGCGCGGCAAGGACGGCGAGGGTGTCTTTGTCGCCGACGCCACCGGACGTCGTTTCAACATCACGCCCAACGAGGGCCGCCGGCCCGAACCCGGCGCCAACCTGCGGCTGACCATCGACGCCCGCTGGCAGTCGATTCTGGGCGAGGAAGTCGCCGCCGCGGTCGATTCCTTCCAGGCCAAAAGCGGCATGGGTCTGATCATGGACCCGCACACCGGCGGCATCATCGCCATGGTCGATGTCGACCCCCGTCGTCCGGCCAACCGGCCCATACTCAAAAGCCGCCTGGTCTCCGATGTCTTCGAGCCGGGCTCGACCTTCAAGCTGGTCACTTTCGCCGGCGCGCTCGCCGACGGCGTCGTGGATCTGCGCCGCTATTTCGACGGCAACATGGGCGTCGGCCTGTTCTCCGGACGCCCCATCCGCGACGACAAGCGCCATGGCGTCCTCTCGGTCGAGGAAGCGTTTGTCCTCTCTTCGAACATCGTCACCGGACGGATCGCCAACCTGATGGAGAACGGACGTCTCGACTTCTGGGTCCGTCGTTTCGGATTCGGCCGGCGCACCGGGATCGATTTTCCCGGCGAGTCTCCGGGGCATATCGCCCAGCAGCAGAATTCCGAATTCAACATCGCCCAACGCTCCTTCGGACATGGCATTTCGGTGACGCCGCTGCAATTGGCCGCCGCCTACTCGGCCATCGCCAACGGCGGCTACCTGATCAGGCCGCACCTCGTCGAGGCGATCGAGCGCGCCGACGGCTCCATCGAGCGCGTCCCGGTGCAGGGCGAGCGCATCCTGCCGCCCGAAGTCGCCCACCTCATGAAGCGCCTGGCCCGCGGCGTGGTCGAGCGCGGCACCGGCAAATACATCTATGATTCGCTCTTCCTGTTTGCCGGCAAGACCGGCACCGCCGAAAAGCCCGATCCGGCGACCGGCACTTACAACAAGAACAAGTATATCGCCTCGTTCATCGGCTTCTATCCGGCCGACAACCCGCGCATTGTCGGGCTGGTCATTCTCGATGAGCCGGAGCCGATCCACTACGGTGGCCTGACCGCCGCGCCGACCCTGCTGAATGTCGTGCGCCGCGCCGCCTCGTCCGGCGATGTGCCCGGTGCCCGCTTTGCCGCAACGGACGAACGGCCGGCCCGTCAGCGCGACTGGGCCGACCGATTGTTGGAAGTCGTCGGGCCGATCATTACTCCCGGTCCGCTCGAGGCGCATGCCGCACGGCCTGACAGTCTGAAAAATGTCGACGGTCCCTGGGAATCCGAAGCGCCGCCCGGGTGTGTAACCGGCTGGGATCGTCTGATGGGACACGCCGCCAAGGTGCGCGCCGAGAAGGAGCCGGCGCCGCCGGCATCCGCGCCCGCCGTGGCAACGCCTGTGGTCGGGCAGCAACCCGCCGATTCGCTGTCCCAGCCGATTGCCGCCACGCCGTCCGCGGACGAAGCCGGCTGGGCCGCCGCCGAAAGCGAGGATGAGCGTCCGTGACGACGATGCCGCGCGCCATGACCGCCGCACCCACACGCACCCTCTCGGAACTCCTGCCGGAGCGCACGATCACGCGCGACGCCGCCATCAGCGGCCTCTGCTATGATTCCCGGCGGGTCCATCCCGGCGATCTGTTCTTCGCCCTCCACGGCGAGAAAACCGACGGCGCCCGGTTCATCGCGCAAGCGATCGCCAAGGGCGCATCCGCCGTCGTCACCGGCGCGCCGGTCGATGCCGACGTTCCGGTGATCGTCGATGCCAATCCGCGCCGTCTGATGGCCGACATCTCGCACCGCTTTTATGACCACCCCGACCGCAGCCTCGATCTGGTCGGCGTGGTCGGCACCAACGGTAAGTCCACTGTCGCCGCCGGGCTGCAGGCGGTCTGGGAGACCGCCGGCGTCAAGGCGGGGCTGTTCGGCACGCTGCACTATCGCTGGGGCGATTATTCGGAGCCCGCCGCGCGCACCACGCCCGAAGCGCCCGATCTCGACCATCTGCTGGCGCGCATGCGTGACGATGGCGTCAAGCGCGCGGTGATGGAAGTCTCCTCCCATGCGCTCAGTCTCGACCGGGTCTGGGGGCTGCGCTACAAGGGCGGCATCTTCACCAACATCACCCGCGACCACCTCGACTTTCACAAGACGTTCGAAAACTACCGCGATGCCAAGCGCCTCTTCTTCGAGCGGCTGACCGCGCCCGGTGCTTTCGCCGCGATCAACGTCGAAGACCCGAACCACCCGCACTTCGTCGCCGCCTGCCCGCAGGCGCGCCTGATCCGCTATTCCGGCTCCGGCGAGGAAGTGGATGTGCGCCTGGCGATCGTCACGCATGACCTCGATGGCACCCATGGCCGCCTGCTGATCGATCGTCGCTCCTGGCCGTTTCACACCCGCCTCTGGGGGCGGTTCAATCACGCCAACCTCGCCGCCATCGCCGCGGGGGCCTTTGGCTCCGGCGTCGACGGCGATCTGATTGCGCGCGGCATCTCGAGTTTCCCCGGCATCATGGGCCGCGCCGAACGCGTGCCGACCGGCGCGCCGTTCCATGTCTTCGTCGATTACGCCCACACCCCCGACGCGCTGGAGGCCGTGCTCTCGGCCGCGCGTCCGCTGGTGCGCGGCAAACTGATCGCGCTCTTCGGCTGCGGCGGCGACCGCGATCGCGGCAAACGCCCCGAAATGGCACAGGCCGTCGCCCGCTGGGCCGATGAAATCATCCTGACCTCCGACAATCCGCGCAGCGAGGATCCCGCCGCCATCATCGAAGAGGTCAAGCAGGGATTTACCCCCGCGAAACTGACACGCCAGGTCTGGACCGATCCCGACCGCGCCCGCGCCATCCATCACGCGATCACCGTCGCGCGCGCCGGCGATGCGGTCTTTCTCTGTGGCAAGGGCCACGAAGACTATCAGGAGATTCAGGGCGTTCGCACCCACTTTCTCGATCATGAGGTGGCGGCGCGGGCGCTTGCGGCGGCAGGGTACCCGCCGGCAAAGGGACCGACTCCTCCCGGGGGGGATGGGAGTTGAACCCGCGGGGCCGTGGGCTCAGGGGGGAGCCCACGGCCTCGAGCATTCGATCTTTGACAGCGGCGCCGACGGCGCCAATCAGGATACCGTGATTGTCTGCGACGCCCAAACTGCCTGCGAGATGACCAACGGCATCCTCGCTAACCCCGCGTGGGGGCGGGCGCGCTTCCGCGGCGCGACCAATGACACCCGCACCCTGAAAAAGGGGAACGCCTTCTTCTGTCTGGCCGGCGGCAACGCCGACGGCCACCAATTCGCCGCCCGGGCCCGCGACCTCGGCGCCGGCGCGATCTTCGCCGAGAAATCGCGCGCGATTGAATGGAAGGACTGGCCGATTCCGGTCATCGGCGTCCATGATCCGCTCACCGCGCTCGGCGATCTGGCCTCGATCTACCGCCGAAACTTCAAGACCCGCTACGTCGCCATCACCGGCTCCGTCGGCAAGACCACGACGAAGGAGCTGACCGCCGCGGCGCTCGCGGCGAAGTATCCCGTCTTCAAATCGCCCGGCAATTTCAACAACCTGATCGGCATTCCCCTGGCGCTGCTCTCGCGTCGCCAGGGCGTCGCGCCGGCGCGCGAAATCGGCGTGCTCGAATTCGGCATGTCCACCCCCGGCGAAATCCGCCGCCTGGTCGAAATCGTCGGACCGTCGTGGGGCGTGGTCACCCGCATCGGCGCCGCGCATCTGTTGCAGATGAAATCGCTTACGGCCATCGCCAAGGCCAAGCGCGAGCTCTTCGACTATGCCGATCCGCGGATGACCGCCTTCCTCAACAGCGACGACCCGTTCCAGCGTCGCTGGATGTCGCGCTGGCATCGTCCGACCATCACCTACGGCCTCGACCAGTCCCATGCGCCCGATATCAGCGCCGCCGACATCGCGGTGACGCCGCAGGGCATTCGCTTCACCGTGGCCCGCCGCCGTTTCACGCTCAAGCTGGCCGGCGATTACAACGTCCCCAACGCGCTGGCCGCGATCGCCGTCGCCCGCCATCTCGGCGTGCCCTACGAGGCCATGATCGCCCGGCTGGCGCGCGTCAAACCCGAAGGCGACCGCTCGCGCCTTATCCGCAAAGCCGGCGTCACGCTGATCGCCGATTGCTACAATGCCAACCCGACCTCGACCGCCGCGGCCATCGCCGCGTTGCGGCGTTTTCCCGGCGCCTCCCGGCGCATCGCCGTGCTCGGCGCCATGCGCGAATTGGGCGAACATGAACTCGCCGCCCACCATGACATCGGCGCCGCCGCCGGCGCCCTCGACATCGTCGTCACCGTCGGCCCCGATGCCCGCCAATACCGCAACGGCGCGGCCGGTGCCGCCGAGTGGCACTCCCTCGAGGACCGCAACGCCGTCGCGCCCTTCCTGGCCGCCGCGCTGCGTCCCGGCGACGTCGTGTTGTTCAAGGGCTCGCATTCGGAACGGCTGGAAGAGATCGTGCGCGACGTCGCCGCCGCGCTGGTGAAAGGGCAGACCACTTAATCACGCGGCCGCATCCGCCGCGCCACCGACCCACAGGAATCGTCGACCGGAGAATCGCGCATGTTCTACCACCTCCTCTATCCGCTCCACGAGACGATTTCGGCGTTCAATCTCTTCCGCTATATCACCTTCCGCTCCGCCTACGCCGTCGTCACCGCGCTGGTGATCTCGATCTGGATCGGGCCGTACATCATCGCCGCGCTGCGCCGGCACCAGATCGGCCAGTCGATCCGCAAGGAAGGGCCGAAGTCGCATTACGCCAAGGAAGGCACCCCGACCATGGGCGGGCTGATCGTGCTCGCATCGATTCTGATCCCGACCTTGCTCTGGGCCGACCTGACCAACCGCTACATCCAGCTGATCCTCTTTGTCACCGCCGGCATGGGCGCCATCGGTTTCATCGATGACTATTTCAAGGTGGTGCGCAAACAGTCGAAGGGATTGGTCGCCAAGAAGAAACTGGCCGGTCAACTGGTGCTGGGCCTTCTGTTCGGCGCCGCCCTGGTCGCCTGGCCGCCTTCGCCCGAGTTTTCGACCACGCATACCGATGTGCCGTTCTTCAAGAATCTCGCGTTGCATCTCGGCGTCTTTTTCATCCCGTTTGTGCTGCTGGTGGTGGCCGCCACCTCGAATGCCGTCAATCTCACCGATGGCCTCGATGGGTTGGCAATCGGTCTGTGCGGCATCGCCTTTATGGCCTTTGCCGGGGTCTGCTATGTCTCGGGACGCACCGACTTCTCCCGCTATCTCGGCATCACTTATCTGCCCGGCGTCGGCGAATTGACCATCTACTGCGCCGCCACGCTCGGCGCCGCCCTGGGGTTCCTCTGGTTCAATTCGCATCCGGCGGAGGTCTTCATGGGGGACACCGGCTCGCTGGCGTTGGGCGGCGCGCTCGGCGCGATCGCCGTCTTGACCAAAAAGGAATTCATGCTGCTCATCCTGGGCGGCGTCTTCGCGGCGGAGGCGCTCTCGGTCATCCTGCAGGTCGGCTACTTCCGCATGACCGGCGGCAAACGCATCTTCCGGATGGCGCCGATTCATCACCATTTCGAATTGATCGGCTGGCCCGAATCGAAGGTTGTCGTCCGTTTCTGGATCATGGGCGCCATCTGCGCCCTCTTGACATTGTCGACGTTGAAAATCCGGTAAACCGGTCCGGGGGCTTATGCCCCCGCTCCCCCATCGCACAATGACACGAACCCATGACACTCACTCTCGCCATTCCGAGCGCCGCGCGTATGGCCGCGCATGACCGCGACAGCCGACGCGTCCCCGACGCGCGCACCATCGCCCGCTCGTCGGTGGTGGTGATCGGCATGGCCCGTTCCGGCCTGGCCGCCGCCGGCCTTCTGGCCGAGCGCGGCGCGCGTGTGTTTGTCTCCGATGCCGCCCCCGCCGAGAAACTCGGCGAGGCGCTGGCCGCGTTGGACCGCCGGCAGATCCGCTACGAAACCGGCGGCCACAGCCCCGCCTGTCTCGAACACGCCGACTTTGTCGTGACCAGTCCCGGTGTCGCCAACGACAACATTCTGATGGCGGCGGCGCGCGAGCGGGGTATCCCGGTCTTCTCCGAGATCGAAGCCGCCTTCTGGCTGTCCGCCGCGCCGATTCTGGCGGTCACCGGCGCCAACGGCAAGACCACCACCACTTCCTGGCTGGGGGCGATCTACCAGCGCGCCGGACGCGCCGCCCGCGTGGGCGGCAACATCGGCAACGCCTATGCCGACTTCGCCGCCACGCTTCCGCCGCAGGCGCGCGCCATCCTCGAAGTCTCCTCGTTCCAGTTGGAATACATCGCCGCCTTCCGCCCCCACGTCGCCGTGGTCACCAACATCACGCCCGACCACCTGGACCGTCACGGCTCGCTGGCCGAATATGCGCGCATGAAGTTCCGCATCTTCGAAAACCAGCGCGAGGATGACATCGCCGTGCTCAACGCCGACGATCCGATCTCGCTGGCCGAGGAAAACCGCCATCGCGTCGGTTTGGGACAGCGCTGGTGGATCTCCGCGACCGCGCCGCGCACACCCGGTGTCTGGATCGAAGGCGATCATCTGCGTTACGACACCGGTCGCGCCGCCGGCATCGTCCCCGGCTCCGACCGTCTGATTCCGCCCGGCCTCCACAACCGCCTGAACGCCGCCGCCGCCGTCGCCATGGCCCTGGCCGATGGCCTGGCCCCCGACGACATCGAGCCGGGGTTGACGTCTTTCCCCGGCTGCGAGCACCGTCTTGAATTCGTCGCCGAGGTCGGCGGCGTGCGCTTTGTCAACGACTCCAAGGCCACCAACCCCGACAGCGTCGCCAAGGCGATTGTCTCCTTCGATCGTCCGTTGGTCGTCCTCATGGGCGGGCTCGACAAGGGCACCGATTTCTCCGTGCTCGGCGATGAACTGTCCCGACGCGCCCGCGCGCTGGTCTTCACCGGCAAGGCCGCGCCGAAACTCGAAGTCGAGCTCGGCGCACGGCTCCCATACCGGACCGCGGCGCGTTTTGCCGACGCCTTCGCCGCCGCCGTCGATCTGGCCCAACCCGGCGACATTGTCCTGCTCTCGCCCGGGTGCGCCTCCTTTGATCAGTTCAACAACTACGAACATCGCGGCCAGGTCTTCAAGGACCTGGTCCGTGAACTTGCGAAAGCCAGTGGGGGAACGGCATGACCAGGACCGTGGCAATAGCCCACAGCATTCTCGATCTGTTCAACCCGGCCAACGCCGGGCTCACCCGCGGCGGACGGTCGAAGGTGCCGCCCGCCGACCGCTGGATCTGGCTGTCGGCCATGTTCCTGATGGCCCTCGGCACCGTGATGGTCCTCTCGTCGTCGGCGATGCTTGCCGATCGCAAATTCGGCTCCCCCGGTTTCTTCTGGGTGCGCCAGTTGGTCTGGTGGGGGTTGGCGACCGCGCTGCTCATCGGCGTCTCGCGCATCGATCATCGCAAGTTCCGCACCTGGGCGCCGCTCATGTTGTTGATCGCATTCGCGCTGATCGTCACCGCGCGGTTGCTCCCGCCAATCAAGGATGTCCACCGCTGGATCGATCTCGGTCCGTTCCGACTCCAGCCCGCCGAGGTCTTCCGGCTCTCGTTCGTCGTCTATGCCGCCGCCTTTCTCGCCAAACGCGGCGAAGCCATCGAATCGTGGAAAAGTTGGATCGTGCTGGTCGGCATCCTCGCCGTCGGCTCGGTCCTGCTCATCTCGTTGCCGGAGTTTTCCGCCGCGCTCACGCTCTGGGGCACATCGGGCCTGCTGCTGATTGCCGCCGGTGTCCGCTGGCGCCATGTCCTGCCGGCCGCCGGCGTCGCCGTCATCGGTGCGATCGTCGTCGTCTACGGCATCGGCTATAAGACCGAGCGCGTCAATCAGTGGGCCGAGGGCCTCACCATCACCGGCGGCATGTACCAGGTCCAGCAATCGAAGTACGCGTTCGGTTCCGGCGGACCCTTGGGGCAGGGACTCGGGCAGGGAATCGCCAAGATGTCGTATCTGCCCGAACCCCACACCGATTTCATCCTCGCCTCCATCGGCGAGGAACTGGGATTTGTCGGTGTCACCTGTGTCTGGATGGCCTTCGGCCTGCTGGTCTATCGCGGCTGGCGCGCCGCCATGCGCGCTCCCGACCGTTTCGGCTATCTGCTCTGCATCGGCATCGGCGCGTCGCTCTTTGTCAACGCCGCGCTCAACGCGTCGGTGGCGATGGGGCTGTCTCCCGTTACCGGGTTGCCGCTGCCTTTGGTCAGTTATGGCGGCTCATCGCTTCTGTGCACCGCGGTGGGCTGGGGAATGGTTTTGAACGTTTCGCGCTTCCGTCTGGCGCAGGCATGAGAGTGGGCGCCGCATGACCCAGACCGCGCAACCAGGATTGCTTCGTCCGTCCGGCCAAGAGCCGTCGGGCCTCCTGGTAATGACGGTGAGGCCGATGACCGCCGTCATTGCGAGGAGGGCGCGCGCAGCCGCGGATCCTGAGGCGAGCGGATGCGCGCGCCCGATGAAGCAATCCTTGTCCAGGACGGGCGGCTGAATGCGCGTCCTGTTGGCCGCCGGCGGCACCGGGGGACACCTGATCCCCGCCGTCCGCATTTCCGAGGCGATTGCGCGTCGCCGACGCGACGCCGAGTTTGTGTTCGTCGGTTCCGACAAAGGGTTTGAGGAACGAGTGATCAGCGCCCGCCACCAACGCTATGTCGGCCTGCCCGCGCGCGGGTTTTCCCGCCGGCGTCTCTGGCGCAACATTCCGGCGCTCTTCCACAATTGGCGCGCCGGGCGCATGGCCAGGGCGTTAGTGCGTGATTTCAGGCCCGATGTCGCCGTCGGCTGCGGCGGTTACGCCTCCTACTTCCCGATCCGCGCCTGCGCTGACGCCAAACTGCCGTTTATCCTGCAGGAGCAGAACCGTCAGCCGGGGCTGGCCACACGCTGGCTGTCGGCCGACGCCGACACCGTCTTCATCGCCTTCGATGAAAGCCGCGCCCACCTGCCCAAGGCGCGTCAGATCGTGCTTTCCGGCAATCCGATCGATCCGCGCCTGGCGACGCTCTCCCGCGAAGAGGCCCGCCGCGCCTGGAATCTCCCCGACGATGCCACCGTGCTGTTGGTCACCGGCGGCTCGACAGGCGCGCGCTCGATCAACGACAACATCGCCCGCGGCCTCCATCAACCTGCCGAACAGCCCATCTATCTGCTCTGGCAGACGGGCGCGCAAGGGTCGCCGTGGGATGGGCGCGCCGCCGCCGGCTGGCATGTGCGCACTTTCGCCTTCACCGACAAGATGACCGAGGCCTTCGTCGCCGCCGATCTGATCGTCGCCCGCTCCGGCGCGCTGACCATTTCGGAACTCTGCGCCTGCGGACGTCCCGCGATCCTGGTGCCGTATCCGCTGGCCACCGGTGACCATCAGACGCAAAACGCCCAAGTCCTCACCGAGGTCGGCGGGGCGCTGCTGTTGCGCGATCAGGATCTGGACAGTGAATTACTGCTGGCGCAATCGCAACTTCTGTTGAATGATCCGGAACGCCTTCGCCGCATGGCGCAGGCGAACCGAAAACTGGGCAAGCCCGACGCGGCCGACCGCATCGCCGCCCGTGTCCTTGAGCTTTGCTCTTGATGGGTCCGATGGACCTGCAGGACCTGTAAAGAATCATGTGGCACCGTAGAGTCAGAAAACTCCACTTCGTCGGCATCGGCGGCGCCGGCATGTCCGGCATCGCCGAAATCCTCAAGGCCTCCGGCTACTCGATCTCCGGCTCCGATCTGGCCGAGTCCGAAGTCACCGACCACATGCGCCGCCTCGGCATCCCGGTGGTGATCGGCCACGAGGCCGAAAGCATCCTCGGCGCCGATGTGATCGTGATCTCCTCGGCGGTGGGGGAGGACAATCCCGAAGTCCAGGCCGCCCGCGCCGCCAAAGTCCCGGTCATTCGCCGCGCCGAAATGCTCGGCGAGTTGATGCGTCTGAAATTCTCCATCGGCATCGCCGGCACCCACGGCAAGACCACCACCACCTCGATGATCGGCCACATCCTGACCCGGGCCGGCCTCGACCCGACCGTGATTGTCGGCGGGCGGTTGATCAATCTCGATGCCAACGCCCAACTCGGCAAAAGCGAGTATCTCGTCGCCGAAGCCGACGAATACGATCACTCCTTTCTGGCGCTGCATCCGACCGTGGCGATTGCCACCAATCTCGAGGAAGACCACCTCGACTGTTACAAGGACCTGGCCGACCTGCAGGAGAACTTCCTGCAGTTTTTCAAGCGCGTGCCCTTCTATGGCACCGTGCTGACCAACGCCAACTCGCCGGCGCTGGCCGCCATTGAGGAGCGCATCGAACGTCCCCACCGCACCTTCGGCATCGGCGTCGCCGCCGACATCGTTGCCGATTCCCTGGTGGTGGCGTCGCGTTCCAGCCGTTTTGAGCTGCACAGCGACGGCAAACGCTGCGGCACGATCGAAGTGCCGCTGCCGGGACGCCACAACGCCGAAAACGCGCTGGCCGCCTGCGCCGTTGGATTGGAGCTGGAGCTCCCGTTCGCCCACCTGCGCGATGGCATCGCGACATTCACCGGCGTCGGACGTCGGTTTGAGATCAAAGGCGCCGTCAGCGGCATCACTGTGGTCGATGATTATGGCCACCATCCCACCGAAGTGCGCGCCGCGCTGGCCGCCGGACGCAACTGGCTCGATGGCCAGGGTCGCTTGATCGCCGTCTTCCAGCCGCACCTGTTTTCGCGCACCCGCGACTTCCATGCCGCGTTCGCCGACGCGCTGGCGCAGGCCGATGGCATCGTCCTGGCCCCGATCTACCCGGCCCGCGAAAAGCCCATGCCCGGTGTCACCTCGGACCTGATCGCGCAGCATCTCAAAGGCAAACGCTTCGGGCTGGGCTGTGTCACGCCGCCGGATTTGAATGTCTGTGTCGACGCCGTCCTCGGCTGGGCTCAACCCGGCGATCTGGTCATGACCATCGGCGCCGGATCGGTCTACCGTCTCGGACCGCAGATTCTCGACAAACTTAAACCCACGTTGGCGGCTGTCTGATGCGCGAGACCATTCTCCATTCCGATCTTGCCGGCGCGCCCGATCGGGGCGCGAGTGTCTTCGGCCGCCGCCGCTGGCGTCTCTGGGTCCTTCTCGGCGAGACCGCGCTGCTGCTGGGCGGATTCGCCGCGCACCTCTGGCCGGTGCTGACCGTGAGCGAAGTCCGCTACCAGGGGCCTACCCTCTGGGAGGCGGAAGTCCGCTCGCTGGTCACGCTGCCCTCGGACGGCAACATCCTGCATTTCCGTCCCGATGATGCCGAATCGCGCATCGAGTCGCGCTTCGGCGACCGCGGCGATGCGCAGGTGCGCATCGAATTGCCCGGATGCATCGCGATCAGAATGAATGCGTATGAGCCCCGTCTCTGGGGCGACGGCGGCATCGGCATCGCCCCCGATGGCTCGCTGTTGGCCGATCCGGCTGAACGTCCCGAGCTGCCGCGCTGGAACCCCGGCATCGACTGGGAGGGCTCCAGGCCTCTGGCCGAACGCGCCCGCGCCGCCGCCGCGACCTGGGCGGAATTCAAACGCGCTGACACGCGCTTCGAGTTCATCACCGATGAGTGGACCTGTGATCCAACTTATGGCTGGACGTCAACCGCCGTCGATGGCAAGACCCGGATCATTCTTGGGCATACCGACATCGCCCGGCGCGCTCAGCGCGTTGCCCGGCTTCTGGCCCAGGGCGACACCCTGTTGGCCAAACCATGCGTCATCGATGCCCGCTTCAACGGCCAACTGCTTCTGAGTCTGGTCCCCGAAGCGCCGCCGGACAGCGCCGCCGACTCTACCATGGTCGCCGCGGCCGATCCGTCGCCGGTCTCGACCAAGCAAAGCAAGGCCGCCCCATCCAAACGCCAGGGGAAGGCGAAGGGGCGTCCCGAACCGGTCAGATAGATGAGGAAGAGGATGGATAGACAAGCGAAAGGACGCGCATGAAAAGCGAGATCCCGGTTTACGCCGCACTCGACATCGGGCACTCCGAGGTCACCGCGATCATCGCCGAAATGATCGATGGCGAGAATGTGAAGGTCGTGGGGGTCGGACGCGCCCCTTCCTATGGCCTGAAGAATGGCGTGATTGTCGATTTGGAACGCACCACCGAGGCCATCCGCCGCGCCGTCTCCGAAGCCGAAGGCATGGCCGGCGGCGAGATGCCGCCCCTGCACGTCAACATCGGTGGGGGCCACATCCGCAGCGTCAACTCGCGTGGTGTGGTGGCGGTCTCCCGCCGCGGCGGGCCGATTGAGCCGGAGGATGTCGAACGGGTCCTCCAGGCCGCGCGCGCCATCCCGGTGCCTCCCGACCGAGAAGTCCTGCATGTCCTACCGCAGGAGTTCATCGTCGATGACCAGGGCGGGATCAAAGACCCGGTGGGGATGATGGGCGCCCGCCTTGAAGTGGCGGTTCATATTGTGACCGGTAGCGCCTTGTCGGTCGGCAACATCCACACTTGTGTCCAGCAGGCCGGCTATACAATTGAATCGCTCACTCTGACATCGTTGGCCGCCGCTGAAGCCACCATCACCGAGCGCGAACGTGAGATGGGCATCGCCATCGTCGATGTCGGCTCCGGCATTACTGGTGTGGCCGTCTATGCCGACAACGCCGTCCGTCATACTGGAACCGTGCCGGTCGGCGGCCGTCATGTCACCAACGATCTGGCCATCGGTCTGCGCACCCCGGTCGATGCTGCCGAGGTGATTAAGACCGAGGCCTGCGTCGATGGCATGTGCGTCAATGTCGACTGGGAGGCCGTGGTGTCTGTGCCCGGTGTCGGCGATCAGCCCGAACGGGCCGTCACCCGGCGGGTGATCGGCGCCATCATCGCTCCGCGTCTCGAAGAAATCTTCCAACTGGCGTCGCGCGAGATCCAAAAGGCCCCGACCACCGAACTGCTGGCCTCCGGCATCGTCCTGACCGGCGGCGGCGCCTGCATTCCCGGCGCCTGTGAACTGGCCGAACGGGTCTTCAATCTGCCGGTGCGTCTGGGACGTCCCCAGAATCTGCTGGGGCTGTCCGACATGATGTCCAGCCCGGCCGATGTCGGCGTGATCGGCTTGGTCCGCCATGCCGCGCGTACCTGGCGTCCCTCGGTCGCCACGCGCAGCGGGGTGCGCCGCCTGACCGGCAAACTGTCGAATGTGCTGTCGCAACTGATATAGGTCGCTTGGGACCCATCGGAGCCATTTTTGTCTTGACGGTGTTTTCAGAGTCTTTATCCTAATCGGGCAGACAGGTTCGCAGGGAACCTGAGGAAAAACAGGGGGCAGGATGACGTTCGAATTCGCGTCCGACGCGGACTCGGCAGCGAAAATCAAGGTCGTTGGCGTGGGCGGCGCCGGCGGCAACGCTGTCAATCGCATGATCGCCGCCGGGCTGACCGGCGTCGAATTTCTCGCCATCAACACCGATTCCCAGGACCTCGAAAAATCCAAAGCGCCGGTCCGTATTCAGATCGGGGAAAAAGTCACGCGCGGCCTCGGCGCCGGCGCCGATCCCAACGTCGGACGCCGCGCCATCGAGGAAGACCGCGACCTGGTCATGCACGCCCTCGCCGGGGCCGACATGGTCTTCGTCACCGCCGGCATGGGCGGCGGCACCGGCACCGGCGCCGCCCCGGTCGTCGCCGAATTGGCCAAGCAGCAGGGCGCGCTCACCGTGGCGGTGGTGACCAAGCCCTTCGAGTTCGAGGGACGCAAGCGCGCCGACCGCGCCGATGATGGCATCTACGAACTCAAGCAGAAGGTCGACACGCTCATCTGCATTCCCAACCAGCGCCTCCTGGCCGTGGTCGACAAACTGACCCGCCTGACCGATGCCTTCAACATCTGCGACGAGACCCTGCATCAGGCGACCAAAGGCATTGCCGATCTGATCACCATCCCCGGCCTGATCAACTGCGACTTCGCCGATGTCCGCACCGTGATGTATGGCATGGGCGATGCCATCATGGGCACCGGCAAGGCCGACGGCGAGGGCAAGGCCGCCATCGCCGCCCGCTCGGCCATCTTCTCGCCGCTTCTGGAGGATGTCTCGATCTCTGGCGCGCGCGGCGTGCTGGTCAACATCACCGGCGGTCCCGATCTGGCCCTGCATGACGTCAACGAGGCCTCCTCGATCATCCGCGACGCCGCCGGCGATGACGCCAACATCATCTTCGGCGCCGTGATCAACCATGAATTGGGCGATGAAATCCGCGTCACCGTGATCGCCACCGGCTTCGGCGGCGCCCGTCCCGGCAAGCCGCAGATCGCCTTGGCCGAGGAGCCGGAATTCACCATGCCCGCCGGACGCAAGAGCGTGCGCGTCGTCGGCAACGCCCTCGACATGTTTGTGCCCGAAATCCCGGTGCACAACCGCCTGACCAGTCTCAATCTCGGCGAGCATGACATCCTCGCCCAACCCGGCAACGGCAACGAGGCCGACAACCTCGATGTCCCGGCCTTCGTTCGCAAACACTTAAGCAAGTCCGAGCCTGCGCCCGTCTCTGAGCAGGATCAGTAAATCTCTCCGTGAGAATGCCCGGGCGGGTGACCACGCAGTCACCCGCCCGTCGCATGTCCACCCGTGCCTCCCACCCGCCCGGCGGGGGCCGAGACTCCCGCGCAACCACGCGGCCCCAATTATTCCCACGCTCCACGCCGACCCCGGCCCTATCTTTCTCCCAACGAAAGGAACCCCCATGCCCCGCCGACTCCTCCCGATTCTCGCCGCCGCGCTCTTCCTCTCCTGCGGCGATGATGGCACCAGTTCTCGGACCGATCCCGGCATCTTCGCGGAGATGACCGAAACCCTGGCCGCCGCCGAGGATGATTTCCTCGATGCCCATGCCGCCATCTATGCCAGCGCCGCCACCATGCTGCCGGATATCGCCGCCGCGCTGGGATTGGTTCCGGTCCCCTTCGCCGCCGCCCCGGTTCCGTGTCTGCCCGAAGGCACCGGCGGCCAGACCTACACCTTCAACGGCGATGTCTATGTCGGCGCTGTCGATCCGGCCGTGCCAAACTACACTGCCCGTTTCCAGCTCTACCAGCTCGGCAACAACGGCCTTCCCCAGACAGGCCAGATGATCGGCTACATCGACATCACCTGCGCCGACCTCCTCGGCCCCGTCACCGAAGTCCAGGTCTACGCCGATTCGGCGATCATCTCCTCGACCACCCTCGCCTCGCAGTCGGCGAATCTGACCGGCACGCTGCGCGACCCGGAAAGCGATCGGTCGCTCATCTATCTGGGAAACATCGATGAGGAAGAGGCGCTCGGAATCCGTTTCCTGCTGAGTGATGAAATGCAGGCCGTCTACGAATTCCCCTTCGCCGCCGAAGGCGCACGCCGTCTGGAAGTCGAAATCGCCAGCGCCCCGGCCGTCAACTGGGGTCTGCGCATCAGTCTCATCGTCGATGGCGAGGGCGATGTCAGCGATTCCGGCTACGCGCTCTATTATCCCGAGGGTCAGTCCCTTGACTACGATCTGGCCGCCTGCATTCGGTCGGGCACCCTCGATGCGCCGGTCTTCACCCAGCCGTCCGCGTCCTGCTTCGCCGGCGCCGCCCCGATGTCGACCACCCGCGGCGAGCTGGACGCCCTCGCCGATTCGTACCAATCGCTGCGCCGCCTCTGGTTGCACGCCGCCTTCGCCACCCGGATCTGCGTCGCGCTGATTCCGCCGGGGCGCTGAGCTGTCGTCCCAGGTCGGGTGGGTGCGCTCTTTGCTTGTCCTGAGCGAATGCGAAGGGCACCCTCCGCTTTGGTCCCATGCAACCCGCCCCCTCTCCGTCGCCCCTGCGCAAGCGAGACTCCGCCCCCCACCATTTGTGATACCCCAACGCGCCCCGGCCCTCTATCCTTCCCGCGATGCCGGAGCGTCGCACCCCATCCGACTTCTGGACCTCCGAGGTCACCTACGTCAAGGGCGTCGGCCCCGTCCGCGCCCGATTCCTGCACACGCAGGGCATCGACACCGTCGCCGATCTGCTCCTGCACCTGCCGCGCCGTTACCTCGACCGCTCCAATATCGCTGCCATCCGCGATGTCCTCCCCGGCACCACCGTCACGGTCATGGGCAGGATTATCGCCGCCGGTGTTCTCCCCGGACGCAAAAAGCGCTTTGAGGCCATCCTCGCCGATGGCACCGGACGGATCGCCCTGCTCTGGTTTGCCGGCTGGCGCTGGCTGCAGGAAGTGGTGAAAAAGGGGGTGGTGCTGGCCGCCTCCGGCGAAGTCGGGCAGTATTTCGAGAACACCCAGATTCTCCATCCCGAATTGGAATTCCTCGAGGATGTCGACGCCGACGATCTGACTCACACCGGACGGATCATCCCGGTCTATGCCGGTGGCGAACCCTGGCTGAAAGTCGGGCTGGCCTCACGCAGTCTGCGTCGGATCATCAAGCCCTTGCTCGATGGTCCGGTGGCGGCACTTGCAGACTATCTGCCCGACAGCGTGCGTCAACGCCATGGGCTGTTGCCCTTGCCCGAGGCGCTTGCCCAGGCTCACTTCCCCGATTCGCTCGACCGCGCCGAGGCCGCCCGCCGTCGTCTGGCCTTCGATGAGCTGCTCTTCCTCGAAATGGCGATGGCCGACCGCCGCGCCACCATCGATGCCCGCCACGATGGCCGCGCCTGCGCCGCCGCCGGTCGCCTGGCCAGCAAGATCATCAATCATCTCCCGTGGCCGCTGACCGCCGCCCAGCGCCGAGTCACCGATGAAATCGCCGCCGACCTCCGCGCGCCACGCGCCATGCGCCGCCTGTTGCAGGGCGATGTCGGCTCGGGCAAGACCATCGTCGCCGCGCTGGCGATGTCGCGCTGGATCGAGGACGGCGCCCAGGCGGCGCTTCTGGTCCCCACCGAAATCCTCGCCGAACAGCACCACCACAATCTGTTGCGCCTGTTCAAACCCGCCGGCATTGTCCCCACGCTTTTGACCGGCTCGCTGCGCGCCAAGCCCAAACGCGCCGCGCAGGCCGCCATCGCCAACGGGGAGGCGCGCCTGATCGTCGGCACCCATGCCCTGCTGACCGGCAAGGTCGCTTTCGCCGATCTGGGCATGGTCGTCATCGATGAACAGCACCGCTTCGGCGTCGCCCAGCGCGAGGCGCTGGTGGCCAAGGGGCGCCGTCCCGACCTGCTGGTCATGACCGCCACCCCGATCCCGCGCACCCTGGCGATGACCATCTATGGCGATCTCGATGTCTCGGTCCTCAATGAGAAACCGCCGCAGAAGGGCACCATCAAGACCGTCTGGCGCACCGAGGAGGCACGCGACAAGATCTATGAGTACATCCGCGACACCACCGCCAAGGGCAACCTGGTCTACATCGTCTACCCGCTCGTCGAATCCTCGGAGAAGATGGACCTCAAGGCGGCCAATGACGCCTACGCTGACCTCTGCGCGCGTTTCCCCGACCGGCGGCTGGGGCTGGTCACCGGACGCACCCCGCCGGAGGAGCGCGCCGCGGTGATGGCCGAATTCTATGGCGGGCGCCTTCACATCCTCGTCGCCACCACCGTGATCGAAGTCGGCGTCGATGCCCCCGATGCCCGGCTGATGATCATCGAAAACGCCGAGCGCTTCGGCCTCTCGCAATTGCATCAACTGCGCGGACGCATCGGGCGCGGCCCCGGGCAGTCGGTGTGCGTGCTCATGCTCGGGGGACGACCCACCGCCGTCGCCGCCGAACGTCTCGAGACGATGTGCCGCACCGACGATGGCTTCGAGATTGCCGAAGTCGATCTGCGTCTGCGCGGCCCGGGCGAATTCCTCGGCACCAAGCAGCATGGCATCCCCGAACTGAAAGTCGCGCACCTGCTCAAAGACGCCGCCCTGATCGAGCCGGCGCGCGCCGCCGCCTTCGAGCTGGCCGCCCACCCGCGCGCGGCCCTCGCGCCCCTGTGGAATGAATGGGCGCGTCGCTTCGGACAACGGACCCGCTTCCTCCACGCCGGCTGAGCGGCGCGTGTCAATACGGACAAAAATAGTCCCGATAGTGATTTTTGACAATCCCGCCGCATTTGCGCTTGACCATTCTCTTCAGAATTCGTTTTGGTTGACCGTATCAAAGGATAGATGCCGAAAGCGGTATCTATTCGCCAATTGACACCGTGCTGGCATGCCCTCAGGCGAGGGCCACAACCCTAACAGGCGCACTTTGATGGCGCCGGGAGGAATTGTATGCGTTTCGCAATGCGGAGTGTTCTGCTCGTCGTCGCTTTGTTGCTGGCATCCGCCACGTTCGCCCAGGCCGGCGATCCCCCCGGCAAGTCCGACACGCTCAAGTGGGCCGAAACGCACAATTCCTACGTGGGCACCAACAGCTGCAAGATGTGCCACAAGTTCCAGTATGACTCCTGGGCCAAGACCAAGCACGCCAACGCCTGGGCCGCGCTCAAGCCGGAAGAGCAGGCCAAACCCGAGTGCGCCGAGTGCCACATGGTCGGCAAGACCAAATCGGATTCGGCCATCGTCGACGTCGGTTGCGAGGCCTGCCACGGCCCCGGCTCGGCCTACAAGAACATGAAGACCATGAAGGATCCGGCGCTGGCGAGCGCGGCGGGGCTGCTGCCCGTCACCGAGGCCACCTGTGTGCGCTGCCACAACGCGCGCAGCCCGCAGTTCAAGGGCTTCGATTACGCCAAGGCGCTGGCCGCCGGCATCCATGAACACAAGCCGAAGGCGCAGGCGAAGTGAACCGCGGCACGGATCAGATCGTCGAACAAACCCCGGACGCGCCCGTCACCCGCCGCGGGTTTCTCGATTGGGTGCTCGGCACCGGGCTGATTGCCCTGGCGGGCGCGGCGGTCTATCCCCTCGTGCGCTTT
>DATMBC010000036.1 GCA_035559435.1 bacterium | reverse complement strand
ACCGAGTTCAACGTCATCCTCGCCAGCGCCGGCGAAAAGAAGATCAACGTGATCAAGGTCATTCGCGAGATCACCGGCCTCGGTCTGAAGGAAGCCAAGGACCTGGTCGACAACGCGCCCAATCCGGTGAAGGAAAACGTCTCCAAGGAAGAAGCCGAATCCATCCGTGCCAAACTGGTTGAGGTCGGCGCCACTGTCGAGATCAAGTAGCGACCATTGCCGGTTCACAACCTCGACAATGGTCGGGCGCATGCATATCCGCCCCCGCGCGACGCGGGCGTGCGGGTGTGCGTTGTGCCATTTAAGGGAGGCGTCCAGTGATCAATGATGGATCCAACGGCCGGGTGAGTTACGGACGCATCCGCCGCGGTGGCGAGATGCCCAACCTCCTCGACGTGCAGTTGGCGTCGTACGAGGCGTTCCTGCAGCCCAACGTGCCGCCGGAAAAGCGCAAAAACGAAGGCCTGCAGGAGATCTTCGCCCAGGTCTTCCCGATTACCGACGTCCATGAGAATTTCGAGTTGGAATTCAGCTCGTACACGGTCGGGCATCCGCGCTATTCCCTGCAGGAATGCAAAGAGCGCAACATGACTTACGCGGCGCCGCTGAAGGCGACGCTCCGTCTGATCTCCAAGGAGACCGACGCTTCCGGCAACAAGAAGGTCAAGGATGTGCTCGAGCAGGATGTGTTCCTCGGCGAACTGCCGCTGATCACCCCGCGCGGCACCTTTGTCATCAACGGCGCCGAACGCGTTATCGTCAGCCAGCTGCACCGCTCGCCCGGCGTCTTCTTCGACGAGGTGATCCATCCCAACGGCAAGCGGCTCTTCCAGGGACGGATCATTCCGTTCCGCGGCTCCTGGGTCGAGTTCAATCTCGACATCAACGACGTGCTTTTCGTGCACATCGATTCGCGCCGCAAGATTCCGGTCACCACGCTGTTGCGCGCTCTGGGATTGTCGACCGACGAGGAATTGCTGGCGCGCTTCTATCCGATCGAGACGATCGAAGGCGTCGGCCGCAAGTGGGCCAAGGTCCAGGGCCGCATCGCCGCCGAAAGCATCATCGATGAGTCGACCGGCGAGGTGCTCCTGCAGGCCGGCGACGCAATTGGCGATGAACAAATCAAGAAACTCAAGGAATACGACATCGGCGACCTGAAGATCCTGGCCGTCGATCCGCAGGACGATGCTCTGATCATCCCAAACACGCTCCGCAAGGATCCGACCAAGTCGCGCGAGGAGGCGCTGACCAAGATCTACAGTCTCCTGCGCCCGGGCGAGCCGCCCTCGATCGAAGCGGCCGAGGGGCTCTTGGAGCGGCTGTTCTTCAACACCAAGCGGTACGACCTGGGCGAAGTTGGCCGGTACATGGTGAATTCGCGGCTGGGGCTGGATGTCCCGCTCAACCACACCGTCCTGACCCCCAAGGATTTCGAGTCGATCGTCGCCTACCTGATCAAGCTGCGCAACGGCGACGGATTCGTCGACGACATCGACCATCTCGGAAACCGCCGCGCGCGTTCGGTCGGCGAGTTGCTCTCGAACTTGTTTTCCGTCGGATTGTCGCGCATCGCGCGGACCATCCGCGAGCGGCTCAGTCTCAAGGACACCGAGGCGATCACGCCGCACGATCTGGTCAACGCCCGCACCGTCTCGGCGGTGATCGACACCTTTTTCGGATCGTCGCAATTGTCGCAGTTCATGGACCAGACCAATCCGCTGGCGGAACTGACGCACAAGCGGCGCCTCTCGGCCCTCGGCCCCGGCGGTCTGACGCGCGAACGCGCCGCCTTCGAAGTGCGCGACGTGCATCACACCCACTACGGCCGCATGTGCCCGATCGAGACGCCGGAAGGACCGAACATCGGCCTCATCGCCTCGCTGGCGACCTTCGCGCGCATCAACCGTTACGGTTTCCTCGAAACCCCGTACCGCAAGGTCGTCAACGGCGTCGTCACCAACGAGATCGTTTACCTGACCGCCGACGAGGAAGACAAGTACCTGATCGCGCAGGCCAACGAGCCCATTGACGAGAAGGGACGCTTCCTCAATGAGTACGTCCGCGCCCGCCAGCGCAGCGACTTCCCGATGGTCAAACCGCAGGAAGTCGACTACATGGACGTCGCGCCGGAGCAGCTGGTCTCGGTGGCCGCCTCGCTCATTCCTTTCCTCGAACACGATGACGCCAACCGCGCGCTGATGGGTTCGAACATGCAGCGCCAGGCGGTGCCGCTGCTGAAGGCCGAGGCGCCGGTGGTCGGCACGGGCATCGAGGGACGCATCGCCCGCGACGCGGGCGTCGCCATCCTGGCGCTCCACGCCGGAACGGTCGAAGACGTCGACGCCGAGCAGATCGTGATTCGTCCGGCGCGCAAGTCCAGCGCCGGCGAGCTCGGTTTCGAAGGGCCGGACGTGTACGTGATGGCCAAGTACGAGCGCTCCAACCAGGACACCTGCATCCACTACAAGCCGCGCGTCGTGCTCGGCCAAAAAGTGGAAGCCGGCGAGGTAATCGCCGACGGACCCGCGGTCGAAAACGGCGAACTGGCGCTGGGCGCCAATGTGCTCGTCGCCTTCATGCCCTGGCGCGGCTTCAACTATGAGGACGCGATCATCGTTTCGGAGCGTCTGATCCAGACCGACATCTTCACCTCGATTCATATCGAGCAGTTCGAATTGCAGGTCCGCGACACCAAGCGCGGCTCGGAAGAAATCACGCGGGAAATCCCCAACGTCTCCGAAGAGGTTTTGATGAACCTCGACGAGCAGGGCGTGGTCCGCATCGGCGCCGAAGTCGAAGCGGGCGACATCCTCGTCGGCAAGGTGACGCCCAAGGGCGAAACCGAGCTCTCCCCCGAAGAGCGCCTGTTGCGCGCGATCTTCGGCGAGAAGGCCGGCGACGTCAAAGACGCCTCCCTCAAGGCTCCGCCCGGCATGAAGGGCGTGGTCATCAACACCCGCGTTTTCTCGCGCAAGGAACGCACCGAACAGGCGAAGAAGCGCGAAAAGCAGGAGATCACCGGTCTCAAGCGCCGCTTCGGCAAGGAAATCGACGCGATCAAGAAGTTGCGCGATCAGCGCCTCGCCGAATTGCTCGAAGGCCAGACGGCGCTGACCATCCGCTCCGCCGAGGATGATTCGGTTGTCATCAAGGCGGGCGTGAAGTACAAGGCGGAGACATTCACGGCGACCGACTTCTCACAGTGCATCGCGCCGGAGGGCTGGACCGAGGATGTCCGCCTCAACCGCCGCGTTGACAAGCTGCTGCTGGAGGCCGGCGAGATGATCAACCGCCTCAATGAGCAGCTGAACATCGAAATCGAGAAGGTCATCCGCGGCGCCGAATTGCCGCCGGGCGTCAAGCAGCTGGTCAAGGTCGCCGTCGCGGTCAAACGCAAACTGGCCGTCGGCGACAAGATGGCCGGACGCCACGGCAACAAGGGCGTGGTCGCGCGCATCGTCCCTGTTGAGGACATGCCGTGCCTCGAGGATGGCACCCCGATCGACATCATCCTCAACCCGCTGGGCGTACCCTCGCGCATGAACGTGGGGCAGATCCTCGAAACCCACTTGGGCTGGGCCGCCTGGAAACTCGGCATGAAGGTCGCCTGTCCGGTGTTTGACGGCGCCCGCCCCGAGGACATCACGAAGTTGCTGGAGAAGGCCGGCTTGCCGGTCAGCGGGAAGGCGAAGCTGATCGACGGCGTCACCGGCGAACCGTTCGCCGAGGACATCACCGTCGGCATCATCTATATGATGAAGCTGTCGCACCTCGTCGACGACAAGATTCACGCCCGCTCGATCGGGCCGTACTCGCTGGTCACCCAGCAGCCGCTGGGGGGCAAGGCGCAGTTCGGCGGACAGCGCTTCGGGGAAATGGAAGTGTGGGCGCTGGAGGCCTATGGCGCCGCCTACACGCTCCAGGAGATGCTGACGGTCAAGTCCGACGATGTTGCCGGCCGGTCGCGCATCTACGAGGCGATCGTCAAGGGCGAGAATCCGCCCGAACCCGGCATCCCGGAGTCGTTCAACGTGCTGGTCAAGGAACTGCAGGCCCTCGGCCTGGATATCGAGTTGGTGGAAAAAACCTGATGGCAAGACCGGCAGGCGCGCAATGCCCGCCGGTCTGACCGCCCTCGGGTCGACGATGGACCCATGGCTGTCGCGCCCCGCAATGGCGCGGCTTTGATGCGGGAACCAGGGAGGAAACGTGGCTTTCCCGGCGAGAGCGCAAAAACGGCCGTCCGATTTCGCGGCCATCCGCATTCAGCTGGCGTCGCCTGAAACGATCCGCTCGTGGTCGTACGGCGAAGTCACCAAACCGGAGACGATCAATTACCGGTCGTTCAAACCGGAGCGCGATGGTCTGTTCTGCGAACGCATCTTCGGGCCGGTCAAAGACTGGGAGTGCAACTGCGGCAAGTACAAGCGCATCCGCTTCCGCGGCATCGTCTGCGACCGCTGCGGCGTCGAAGTGACGCAGTCCAAGGTCCGCCGTGAACGGATGGGCCACATCGATCTGGCCGTGCCGGTCACGCACATCTGGTATGTCAAGTCCACGCCGTCGCGCATCGGTTATCTCCTCGACCTGTCGATCCGCGATCTGGAGCGTGTCATCTACTACGAGAACTACCTGATGGTCGACCCCGGCGACACGCCGATGCACGAGGGCGAGTTGCTCGATGAGGAAAAGCACCAGGAGCTGGTCGCCGCCGGCCACAAGTTCGAAGCCGGCATGGGCGCTCCCGCCATCGAGGCCGTCCTGCGCCGCATCGACATCGAGGAACTGTCGCTGTCGCTGCGCGCCCAGGTGAAGGTCGAGACCTCCGCCCAGCGCAAAAAGGACACGCTCAAGCGCCTGCGCGTCATCGAGGCCTTCCGCCAGTCGAACAACCGGCCGGAATGGATGATTCTCAAGACGCTGCCGGTCATTCCGCCCGATCTGCGCCCGCTGGTGCCGCTCGAAGGCGGCCGCTTCGCCACCTCCGACCTCAACGATCTCTACCGCCGCGTCATCAACCGCAACAACCGGTTGAAGAAGCTGATCGAGATCAAGGCGCCGGATGTCATTCTCCGCAACGAAAAGCGCATGTTGCAGGAGGCCGTCGACGCCCTGCTGGACAACGGCCGCCGCACGCAGTCGGTCCGCGGGGATTCGCGCCGTCCGCTCAAGTCGCTCTCCGACTTGCTCAAGGGCAAGCAGGGGCGGTTCCGCCAGAACCTGCTCGGCAAGCGCGTCGACTACTCCGGACGCTCCGTGATCGTCGTCGGGCCCGAGCTGAAGCTGCACCAGTGCGGCCTGCCGAAGAACATGGCCATCGAACTCTTCAAGCCCTTCATCATCATGAAGCTGGAAGAGAAGGGGTATGTGCAGACCGTCAAGTCGGCCAAACGCCTGGTCGAACGCGAGCGCCCCGAAGTCTGGGACATCCTCGAAGAGATCATCGACGAGCATCCCGTGCTGCTCAACCGCGCCCCGACACTGCACCGCCTCGGCGTGCAGGCGTTCTACCCGGTGCTGGTCGAGGGCAAGGCGATCCGTCTGCATCCGCTGGTCTGCGCCGCCTTCAACGCCGACTTCGACGGCGACCAGATGGCCGTGCACATCCCGCTGTCCTTCGAGGCGCAGCTGGAAGCCCGGATGCTGATGTTTTCGACCAACAACCTGCTGTCGCCGGCGTCGGGACGTCCGATCGCCACGCCCTCGCAAGACATCGTGCTGGGCTGCTACTACCTGACCAAGGACCGGCCGGGCGTCAAGGGCGAGGGGATGAAGTTCGCCTCGCGCGAAGAGGCGATCATGGCCGAGACTTTCGGCGAGATCGACCTGCATGCCCATATCGAGATCCGTCTCGACGGCCAGCGCATCAAGACCACCTGCGGGCGCGTCATCTTCAACGAGATCCTGCCCAAGGAAATCGGCTACTTCAACGAGGTTGCCACCAAGTCCAAGCTCGAGTCGCTGGTCCTGCGCGTGTTCCGCACATCGGGCCCGCACCGCTGTTCCGAGTTCCTCGACGACCTGAAGAGTCTGGGCTTCTCCTATGCCACCAAGGCGGGGGTCACCGTCGCGATCGCCGACATGATCATCCCGAAGGAGAAGCACGACCTCATCGCCGAGACCCAGAAGGAAGTCAACAAGGTCCAAAAGCAGTACGAGCGCGGCGTCATCACCAACGGCGAGCGCTATAACAAGATCATCGATCTGTGGACGCACACGACCAACGAGATTTCGGAGGTGCTCTTCGAGGGGCTGCGTGATGACCGTGATGGATTCAATCCGGTCTACATGATGGCCGACTCCGGCGCGCGCGGTTCGAAGGAGCAAATTCGCCAGCTGGCGGGCCTGCGCGGCCTGATGGCCAAGCCGCAGAAGAAGATCACCGGCCAGGTCGGTGAAATCATCGAATCGCCGATTCTCTCCAACTTCCGCGAGGGGCTGACGGTGATGGAGTACTTCATCTCCACCCACGGCGCCCGCAAGGGTCTGGCCGACACGGCGCTCAAGACCGCCGACGCCGGTTACCTGACCCGCCGCCTGGTCGACGTCGCCCAGGACGTCATCATCAACGAGATCGACTGCGGTACCATTCTCGGCCTGCAGGTCACCGCGCTGAAGGAGGGCGAAGAAATCATCGAGTCGTTGCAGGATCGCATCCTCGGACGCGTCGCGCTCGATGACATTGTCGACCCGATCAGCGGCGCGGTGCTCTCGCGCGCCGGCGATGAAATCCGCGAGGCGCAGGCCGAGGCGATCGACGACGCCGGCGTCGAGTCGGTCCGTATCCGCTCCGTGCTCACTTGCGAGTCGCGGCAGGGCGTCTGCGCCAAGTGTTACGGACGCAACCTGGCCACCGGACAGATGGTCGATCTGGGCGAGGCGGTCGGCGTCATCGCCGCCCAGTCCATCGGCGAACCGGGCACCCAGCTCACGTTGCGCACCTTCCACATCGGTGGCACGGCGGCCCGTATCGCCGAACAGTCACGCGTCTCCGCCAAAACGGCGGGCACCATCCGTTTCAACAATTTGCGGGTCGTCGAAGGGCCGGACGGCAAGCCGGTGGTCCTCAATCGCGATACCGAACTGCTGGTCATCGACGCCCAGGGGCGCACCCGGTCGCGCTACAACGTGCCCTACGCCTCGGTGCTCAACGTCGCCGAGGGCTCGACAGTGGAGAAGGAACAGATCCTCTTTGAGTGGGATCCGTACACATCAACCATTCTGGCTGAACGCGGCGGCGTGTTGCGCTTCGAAGACATCGTCGACGGTCTGACCGTTCGCGAGGAATTCGACGAGACCACCGGCTTGTCGCAGCGGGTCATCATCGAACCGCGCGAGCGCGGCGACCGCATCCCGCTGCCGAAGATCGTGGTGCTCAACCCGCGCAATCCGACCGAGGTGATCACCGCCATCTCGATTCCGACTGGGGCGCACCTGGTCGTGCACGACGGCGACCACGTCCCGGCCGGTTCGGTGCTGGCCAAGATCCCGCGCGAGATCGCCAAGACACGCGACATCACCGGCGGTCTGCCGCGCGTGGCCGAGCTGTTCGAAGCGCGCCGTCCGCGCGACCCCGCCGTGGTCACCGAAATCGACGGCATCGTCGAATTCGGCAAGATCGTGCGCGGCCAGCAGCAGGTGCTCGTCCACGGCGAAAACGACGAAGTCCACGAGTACCTGATCCCGCACGGCAAGCACATGCACGTGCACAGCAACGACCGTGTCCACGCCGGCGACCGCCTTTGCGAGGGCTCCATCGACCCGCACGATATTCTGCGGATCAAGGGCGTGAACGAGGTGCAGGAGTACCTGGTCAATGAGATCCAGGAGGTCTACCGTCTCCAAGGCGTGAAGATCAATGACAAGCACATCGAGGTGATCGTCCGCCAGATGCTGCAAAAGGTCCGCATCGATTCGCCCGGCGACACCAGCTTCCTCGAGGGTGAAGTGGTCGACAAACACGCCTTCCAGGACGAAAACCAGTCGGTGATGATGGAGGGCGGCGAGCCGGCCACCTTCGAACCCCTGCTTTTGGGCATCACCAAGGCCTCGCTGTCGACCGAGTCGTTCATCTCGGCGGCGTCGTTCCAGGAGACCACCAAGGTGCTGACCGAAGCGGCGGTCTCCGGCAAGACCGACCACCTCAAGGGCCTGAAGGAAAACGTGATCATCGGGCACCTGATCCCGGCCGGCACCGGATTGGAGATCTACCGCTCGGTGGAAATTCCGCCGGAAGAAATGCCTTTCGACGAAGCGGAGTCGTCCGAGTCGGAAGTGGGCCTCTTCGAGGAGAACGCTTAAGGCCCCATTGGGCATTGACTTTAGAATTGGATTTGGTATAATGGCCATTTGCCGCCATACGGTATGACGGCTTTTTGACAACCACGGAGTCTGTTTTGCCGACGATCAGCCAGTTGATTCGCAAAGGGCGCAAGCGCCTCGAAGAGCAGCCGAAGACCCCGGCGCTGAAGGGCAGCCCGCAGAAACGCGGCGTGTGCACCCGCGTGTACACCTCCACCCCGAAGAAGCCGAACTCGGCCCTGCGCAAGGTGGCGCGTGTCCGCCTCACCAACCGCATCGACGTGACCGCCTACATCCCGGGCGAAGGCCACAACCTGCAGGAGCATTCGATTGTGCTCATCCGCGGGGGACGCGTCAAGGACCTGCCGGGTGTCCGCTACCACATCATCCGCGGCACGCTCGATTCGGCCGGAGTCAACGATCGGAAGCGCAGCCGTTCCAAGTACGGAACCAAGAGACCCAAGAAGTAAGATCCAGGAGACGCCATGCCGCGCCGGAAGTCAGTCGCCAAGCGGGAAGTGTTGCCCGATCCCAAGTTCGGGGATGTCACCGTGACCCAGTTCGTCAACGGGCTCATGCAGCGGGGGAAGAAATCGCTGGCCGAGAACATCCTCTATGATTCCTTCGCCATTATCGAGAAGGAAACCCAGCAGCCCGCCTTGGAAGTCTTCAAGAAGGCGATGGACAACGTCAAGCCGATCCTGGAAGTGAAGTCGCGCCGCGTGGGCGGCGCCAACTATCAGGTGCCCGTCGAGGTGCGTCCGGCCCGACGCACCGCGCTGGCCATCCGCTGGCTCATCGGCTTTGCCCGCGAGCGCAAGGAACACTCGATGGCCGAAAAGCTCGCCGGCGAATTGATCGCCGCCTCCAAGAAGGAAGGCTCCGCGATCAAGAAGCGCGAGGACACGCACCGTATGGCGGAAGCCAACAAGGCCTTTGCCCACTTCCGCTGGTAACCGAGAACCCGAGAGGACGTCGACCATCAGACCCGAGTGGATTTCGGCAATCCTGTAGATCCCGGTGTGCCGCGGGGGGAAAGACGGCACAACAGACACGTATGACGATGACGGCCTCGGCAGTGGAGGCCGTCGCCTTGAATCCGACGCATGCCGTACCGACGGAAACGCGCGCCTTAGCTCCAGGATGACCTGGCCGGTGGCACCCCCACCGGACCATGTGAATCCCCGCTCGGCGCCCACGGTCGACGGGGAGTTTTTGTGGCAACATCCGACATCAAAAAGATCCGCAACATCGGCATCGCCGCCCATATCGACGCCGGCAAGACCACCACCACCGAGCGCATCCTCTACTACACGGGGAAGACGCACCGGCTGGGGGAGGTCCACGACGGCGCCGCCACCATGGATTGGATGGAGCAGGAGAAGGAACGCGGCATCACCATCACCTCGGCGGCCACGTCGTGCGCGTGGCGCGATCACGAGATCAACATCATTGACACCCCCGGCCACGTCGACTTCACCGTCGAGGTCGAACGCTCGCTGCGCGTGCTCGACGGCGTCGTCGCGCTCTTCTGCAGCGTCGGCGGCGTGGAGCCGCAATCGGAAACCGTCTGGCGCCAGGCCGACCGCTACCATGTCCCCCGCATCGCCTACGTCAACAAGATGGACCGTGTCGGCGCCGATTTCCTTGGCGCGGTGAAGATGATGCGCGAGCGCCTCGGCGCCAACGCGATCCCGGTGCAGCTGCCCGCCGGCGAGGGGGAACTGTTTACCGGGATCATCGACCTGATCGACATGACGATGCGCATTCACCACGAGGAGACCCACGGCTCAACCTTCGAGGACATCGCGATTCCCGACTCACTCCTGGCGTACGCGAAGGAACACCGCGAGAAGATGCTCGAGGCGGTCGCCGACTACGACGACCACCTGTTGGATAAATTCCTCCACGACCAGCCGATCGAGCACGAGGAAGTGGTGCGCGCCCTGCGCCGCGCCACGATCGACACCAAGATCATGCCGGTGCTCTGCGGCTCATCGTTCAAAAACAAGGGCGTGCAGAAACTGCTGGATGCCGTGATTGAGTTTCTGCCCGCCCCCAACGACCTGCCGCCGGTGAAGGGGTATGTCCCCGGCACCACCGAGGCGACGTTGCAACGCAAGGCGGACGTGTCCGAGCCCTTCGCCGCGCTGGCCTTTAAGATCATGACCGACGCCTACGTCGGTCGTCTGACCTACTTCCGCGTCTACTCCGGCAAAGTCTCCGTTGGCGAGAGCGTGCTCAATTCCACCACCGGCAAGCGCGAGCGCATCGGCCGGCTGATGGTGATGCACGCCAACAAGCGCGAGGAAATCCAGGAGGCCTCGGCCGGCATGATCGTCGCCGCCGTCGGACTCAAGGACACCTCCACCGGACAGACCCTCTGCGACCAGAAGCACCCGATCGAACTCGAACGCATGGTCTTCCCCGAGCCGGTGATTTCGGTGGCGATCGAGCCCAAATCCAAGGCCGATCAGGACCGCCTGACCTCGGCCCTCTCCAAGCTGGCGGAAGAGGACCCGACCTTCCGCATCCGCGTCGATGAAGAGACCGCCCAGACCATCATCTCCGGCATGGGCGAATTGCACCTGGAGATCCTCATCGACCGGATGAAGCGCGAGTTCAACGTGCAGGCCAACGTCGGACGTCCGCAGGTCGCCTACAAGGAGACCATCACCCAGGCGGCCGATGTGAACATGCGCTTCGTGCGCCAGACTGGTGGCCGCGGCCAGTATGCCCACGTGATCATGAAGTTTGAGCCCTCCGGGAATAAGGGCTTCGTCTTCGAGAACGCCGTCATCGGCGGCAACATCCCGCGCGAGTACATCCCGGCCGTCGAAAAAGGCGTTCGCGATGGTCTCGAGCGTGGCGTGTTGGCCGGGTACACCTTGGTCGACATCAAGGCCACCCTGCTCGATGGCTCCTACCACGAGGTCGACTCGTCCGACATGGCCTTCCGGATCGCCGGTTCCATGGCGCTGCAGGAAGCGGCCAAGAAGGCCAAACCGGTCCTCCTGGAGCCGATGATGAACGTCGAGGTGGTCTCGCCGGAAGAGTACATGGGCGATGTGATCGGCGACCTCAGCTCCCGACGGGGCAAAATTCACGGTATCGGCACCCGCGGCGGGGCCAAACTGGTCTCCGCCACCGTGCCGCTGACCGAGATGTTCGGCTATGCCACCCGCCTGCGCTCCCTGTCACAGGGGCGGGCGGTGTACACGATGGAATTCAGCCACTATGAAGAGGTCCCTGCCAAGATGGCGGAGACGATCATGGTGGGGGCCGGCAAGGGGAGAACATGACCGGTCCGGTCGGGTTTGGGCAGGGCGGCCAAATGCCGGCCGGACGGACAAGAGGGAAAAAAGCCCTTGCGGCGCAGGGATAAAACCGTATTTTAGGCGTTCTTTTCGCTTTCGCGGCACGAAAGCACAAACTGTAATGGTTTGCTGAGTTAAGTGGGGTCTGAACTTGAGCATTGGTCCGAAAATTCGCATCCGCCTGAAGGCGTACGATCACCGCGCGCTCGATAAGTCGACGCAGGAGATCGCACGCACCGCCATGCGGACCGGGGCCCGCATCGTCGGGCCGATTCCACTGCCGACGAAGCGCAGCGTGTACACCGTGTTGCGCTCGCCCCACGTGGACAAGAAGTCGCGCGAACAGTTCGAGACGCGCATCCACAAGCGGCTGATCGATATCATCGAGTCCAGCCCGCAGACCGTGGATGCCCTGATGAAGCTCGAGCTGCCGGCCGGTGTGGATGTGGAGATCAAGGTCTGATCGCCTTCGCGATCGGGATAACGCCATGCGTCAAATACTCGGCATCAAACGCGGCATGACCACGCTGTTCCTCGACAACGGCGACACCGTCGGTGTCACCGTCATCGAGGCCGGTCCGTGCCCGGTCGTGCAGGTCAAGACCCGGGACAAGGACGGCTACGAGGCGGTGCAGGTCGGCATCGGCACGATCCGCAAGAATCTGGTCAACAAGCCCCGCGCCGGCCAGTTCGGCGCGCTGGCTCCGACACGCTACCTGCGCGAACTGCGCCTGGCCAACGCCGCCGAATTGAAGGTCGGCGACCTGGTCACGGTCGATCAGTTCAAGGCCGGCGAGCGGGTCGATATCGTGGGTATCTCGCGTGGCCTCGGGTTCCAGGGCGCGGTGCGCCGGCACAAGTTCGGCGGCGGCCCGGTCACCCACGGCCAGTCGGATCGCACCCGCGCGCCGGGATCGGTCGGCGCCTCGTCCTACCCCTCGCGCACCTTCCGCGGACAGCGGATGGCCGGGCGGATGGGCAATGTGCGCGTGACGGAGACCAACCTGCAGGTGGCGGCGGTCCGTCCCGAAGAGAATCTCATCTTCGTGCGCGGCGCGGTCCCCGGGAAGAAGAATTCGCTGGTGATGATTCGCCAGTCACGGAAGCAGCGCAGTTCGTAACGACGGGATTTGAGACGATGTCGGTGAAGGCCTCCAAATATGACGCTTCAGGCGCGGTGATCGGCTCGGTCGATCTCCCGGACGAATTGTTCGGGCGCGATCCGCATGCTCCGGCGCTGCATGCCTACGTCAAGATGTACCTGACCAACCAGCGTCAGGGGACCGCCAAAACCAAGACCCGCCGCGAAGTCTCCGGTGGCGGCATCAAGCCCTGGCGGCAGAAGGGCACCGGACGGGCTCGCGCCGGTTCGATCACGTCGCCAGTCTGGGTGGGCGGCGGCCGCGCCTTCGGGCCGCGACCGCGGCATCATCATGAAGATGTGCCGCGCAAGGTGCGCCGGCTGGCCTTCGTTTCGGCGTTGTCGCTGAAGGCGCAAAACGGCGCCGTCAAAGTCTGGGAACGTCGCGAACTCGACGTCCCCAAGACCAAGGCCGTCGCCGACGCGCTCGGCAAAATCGGTGTCGGTGGCCGCAAGACCCTGCTTTTGGATGAGGGGTTGCTGCCCAATTTCACCAAGTCCTGCCGCAACATCGCCTGGTTGGATCACACGCGGGCCGAGCTGGCCAACGCCTATCAGATCATGAAGGCGCAGGAAGTCATCGTCTCGCCCGAAGCGCTGGCCCGGATGAAGGAGCTGTTTGCCGCATGAAGACCGACGCCCGCGCCATCGTCAAGCGCGCCCTGACCACGGAGAAAAGTGTCATCCTCCGTGAGAACCGGCACTGCTTCGCCTTCGAAGTCGCCGCCGACGCCAACCGGCTCGAAATCAGCCGCGCCATTGAGGAGTTGTTCAAGGTCAAGGTGACCGGTGTGCGCACCATCAACGTGCGCGGCAAGCTCAAGCGCCTCGGGCGCTACGCGGGCAAGCGGCCGGCCTGGAAGAAGGCCTATATCACCATCGCGCCCGAGGGACACATCGAACTGTTCGAGAAGGTCTGATCTTCTCGCTGGGATAAGATATGGGAGTCAAATCATTCAAGCCGACGTCCGCGGGGATCCGTCATCGGACCGTTCCGACGTTCGATGAGATCACCAAGACCAAGCCGGAGAAGTCGCTGGTCGAGGCGCTGCGCAAGTCGGGCGGCCGTAACAACAAGGGCCGCGTGACCGCCTTCTGTCGTGGCGGCGGGCACAAGCGCTTCTATCGCATCATCGATTTCCGGCGCGACAAGCACGGCATCCCGGCGAGGGTGGCGGCGATCGAATACGATCCCAACCGCTCGGCCCGCATCGCCCTGTTGTTCTACGCCGACGGCGAGAAGCGCTACATCCTCGCGCCGGAAGGGCTGCGCGTGGGCGAAACGATTCTGTCCGGTCCGGAAGTGGAAGTCAAGGTGGGCAATTCGCTGCCTCTGGCCAACATTCCGCTGGGCGTCTCGGTCCACAATGTCGAGTTGAAGTCGGGCAAGGGCGGGCAGATGGCCCGGGCCGCCGGCGCGCAGGTGATCCTGGCCGCCAAGGAAAACGGCATGGCCCATCTGAAGCTCCCCTCCGGCGAGGTGCGCCTAGTGCGCGAGCAGTGCTTTGCCACCGTGGGGCAGGTCGGCAATCTCGACCATGAAAACATCAGCTTGGGGAAGGCGGGCGCCAGCCGCTGGCGCGGACGCCGTCCCAGCGTGCGCGGCGTTGCCACCAACCCCGTCGACCACCCCATGGGCGGCGGCGAGGGACGTTCCTCCGGCGGACGCCACCCCTGTTCGCCCTGGGGGCTGAAGTCCAAGGGCCTGAAGACGCGCAAGAAGAAAAACCCGTCGTCGAAGTACATCGTCAAGCGGCGGGATCGTTAGCAAGTGGAGCAGTTGCAGCCGTCGGTGAGGAGATAGAACGTGCCGCGTTCGTTGAAAAAAGGTCCCTACGTCAGCGAGAGCTTGATGAACGTCATCGAGAAGCTCAATGAGGAAGGGGAAAAGCGGGTCGTCAAAACCTGGGCGCGCCGGTCGACCATTCCGCCGGAGTTTGTCGGGCACACGATCGCCATTCACAACGGCAACAAGTTCATCCCGGTCTATGTGACCGAGAACATGGTCGGACACAAGTTGGGCGAGTTTGCCCCGACGCGCACATTCCGCGGCCATGGCGAAAAGAAGACCGAAAAGGCGACCGGTCCCACCCACAAGAAGTAAGGGCGCAGGCGATTGATTATGGAAGGTAAAGCACAATCACGGTTCTGCCGCGGGTCGGCGCGCAAGATGCGCCGTGTCGCCGAATTGGTCAAAGGGGTCCCGGTGGATCGCGCCGCGGCCATCCTCAAGGCCCTGCCGAAGGCGGCCGCCACGCCGCTGGCCAAGGTGATCGCCTCGGCGACCGCCAACGCTCTGGCCGTGGAAGGCACCGCCCACCACAAGACCACGGACTTTGTGGTCGCGCAGGTGGTGGTCGACGGCGGCCCGATCGCGCGCCGTTTCCGCGCCACCGGCATGGGCCGCGCCTATCGGATCCGCAAGCGCTACTGCCATGTCCGCGTGGTGGTCAGTGATGAACCGGCGCAGGAAGAGCGCGCCCGCCAGGCGGCCAAGGCCGCCCGCGCACGCGCCGCCGCCGCCGAAAAGGCCGCGGAGAAGAAGTAGTCTCAATATTTCGCGTTGTTGGAGGATCGCTTGGGTCAGAAAACACATCCGGTTGGTTTCCGCGTCGGCGTCATTCGCAGCTGGTCGTCGCGGTGGTTCGCTCAGCGCAATTTCTCGGACCTCCTGATCGAGGATCTGACGATCAAGCGCTACATCGGCCGCCGCCTCGAGAACGCCGGGATCGCCAAGATTGAGATCGTGCGCCAGCCGAAGCGCATCACCGTCGACATCCACACCTCGCGTCCGGGCATCGTCATCGGCCGCAAGGGCGCCGAAGTCGACAAACTGCGTGAAGAGCTCCAGCTTCTGACCAAAAAGGACATCACCCTCAATATTGTCGAGGTCAAACGCCCCGAGCTGCGGGCGCAGCTGGTGGCCGACTCGATCGCGCGCCAGCTGGAGGGCCGCATCTCCTTCCGCCGCGCGATGAAGAAGGCTCTGGCGGCGACGATGAAGATGGGCGCGTTGGGAATGCGCATTCAGTGCAGCGGACGGCTCGGCGGCGCCGAAATCGCCCGCTCGGAAAAATACATGGAAGGACGCGTGCCGCTTCACACCCTGCGCGCCGACATCGACTTCGCCCGCTCCACCGCCCACACCGCCTTCGGCACCATCGGCGTGAAAGTGTGGATCTTCAAAGGCGAGGTCCTTAGTCCGGCCGATCAGGTGGAGAAAGAGGAAGAGGCGCCGACGTTTGGACGCGAACGGGAGCGGGGACGCGGGCCGCGGTCGAAAAAGCCGGGCGCGCGCTCGCGCCGGAAACGTCCGGAAGAACGCGAAGGGGACGGCGGCGACGCCGGGGAAGAATAACCCAGACGAAGGATTGATAGTCCGTGCTGTCACCAAAACGAGTCAAGCATCGCAAGCAGCAACGCGGCCGCCGCACCGGCAAGGCGTATCTGGGCAGCACCATTGCCTTCGGCCAGTATGGCCTCAAGGCGATGGAGCCGGCCTGGGTCACCAACAAGCAGATCGAGGCGGCGCGCGTCGCGCTCACCCGTCACATCAAGCGCGGCGGCAAGGTGTGGATTCGCATCTTCCCGGACAAGCCGGTGACGGTCAAGCCGGCCGAGACCCGCATGGGCAAGGGGAAGGGCAACCCGGAATACTGGGTGGCGGTGGTGAAGGCCGGACGCGTCATGTTCGAGATCGATGGCATTGAGGAGAAGTTGGCGGAGCGGGCGCTGAGGCTGGCCGCCGGCAAGCTGCCGCTGAAAACCAAGTTTGTGAAGTCGCACGCGGTCGGAGCCGCCTAGGAATCGGTCATGGAGAAATTGGGAAACGATCGTCTGCGTGAAATGGCGCCGGAAGAACTCAGCCGGCACCTGCGGGATTTGCAGGAAGAGCTGTTCAATATCCGGGTGCGCCGCTCGTTGCAACCGCCGGCCAACCCGCTGCTGCTGCGGCACCTGCGCCGTCAGATCGCGCGCGTCAAAACGGTCATGAACCAGCGGCAGGCCCAGGCTTGAGGAGAGGTTCGAAGAAGAATATGCCATCCGTTAAACGCCCCGCCCGCAAGACCCGTGTCGGCATCGTGGTCTCGGACAAGATGAACAAGACGATCACGGTGAAGATCGACCGCACCATGGCGCATCCGTCGTATGGCCGCGTTGTCCGCGTCTCGGCCAAACTAATGGCCCACGACGAAAAGGGCGAGGCGCACATCGGCGACCGCGTCAAGGTGATGGAGACCCGGCCGCTGTCGAAGAACAAGCGGTGGCGACTGGTGGAAGTGCTGGAGCGGGCGAAGTAAGGCAGAGACGCCGGGAAGAGTGCGACCATGATACAGGAATACAGCCGGCTCAACGTGGCCGACAATTCGGGCGCCAAGGTGATCATGTGCTTCCGCGTGCTCGGCGGCACCAAGCGCCGCTACGCCCGCGTCGGCGACCTGGTGATCTGCTCGGTCAAAGAGGCGGTCCCGGGCGGCACGGTGAAAAAGAAAGAGAAGTGCAAGGCGGTCGTGGTGCGCACCACCCGCCCGGTGCGGCGGCGCGATGGCTCCTACATACGCTTCTCCGACAACGCGGCGGTGATCATCAACGACGCCGGCGAGCCGCGCGGCACCCGCATCTTCGGGCCGGTGGCGCGTGAACTGCGCGAAAAGAACTTTATGAAGATCGTCTCGCTGGCGCCCGAGGTGCTCTGAGCGATCCGGTGAGGGACTGAGACTATGGCGCATGTGAAAAAAGGCGATACCGTGCTGGTGCTGGCCGGCGCCGACAAGGGCAAGACCGGACGCGTTCTGCGCGTCGATCCCGGCAAGAACCGCGTCGTCGTCGAGGGCGTCAACATGATCAAGCGCCACTCGCGGCCGACCCAGCGGAATCCGAAGGGCGGCATTGTCGAAAAGGAAGCGCCGATTCACATCTCGAATGTGAAGCGGCGGGTGGAGTAGACCCAGGGTTGGATTGAGTCGTGGCTAAAGACGAGAAGACCAAAGAGAAAAAGGGCAAGGCCGACAAGGGCGACAAGGCCCCGGCCGAAGCGGCGGCGCCGGCGCGTCTCAAGGAGCGCTACCACAAGGACGTCGTGCCGAAGCTGATGGAGCAGTTCGGGTTCCAAAGCCCGATGCGCGCGCCCCGTATGGAGAAGATCGTGATCAACCAGGGGCTGGGCGAAGCCATCGCCAACCCCAAGGTCGTCGAATTGGCGGCCACCGAGTTGGGCATGATCACCGGCCAGAAGGCCGTCATCCGCCGCGCCCGCAAGTCGATCTCGAACTTCAAGCTCCGTCAGGGCGTGCCGATTGGCTGCTCGGTGACGCTGCGCGGGGCGCGGATGTACGAGTTCTTCGACCGGCTGACCAACATCGCGTTGCCGCGCGTCCGTGATTTTCGCGGCGTGCCGACCAAGTCGTTCGACGGCCAGGGCAACTACACGCTGGGTATCAAGGAACAGATCATTTTCCCGGAGATCGATTACGATAAGGTCGACAAGATCCGCGGGATGAATATCACGATTTGCACAAGCGCGCGCACCGACGAGGAAGGGCTCGAGTTGCTGCGCCTGATGGGAATGCCGTTCCGCAAGCGCGGCGCCTGACGGCGGCTCGACGGATCAGGATACTATGGCCAAGAAATGTCTCGTAGTGAAGCAGAAGAGAACCCCGAAGTTCGCGGTCCGGAAATACAATCGTTGCCGGCTGTGCGGACGTCCGCGCGCCTATCTCCGCAAGTTCGGCATCTGCCGGCTGTGCTTCCGCAACCTCGCGTTGCAGGGCGACATCCCCGGCGTGGTGAAGGCGAGCTGGTAGTTTCATAAGGCAGGAAGATTCCGAATGTCGATGACCGACCCGATCTCTGATCTGTTGACGCGCATCCGCAACGCCTCCGGCGCGGGGCACAAGCGGCTGACCGTCCCGGCGTCCCGGATGAAGCGCGAAATCACGCGCATCCTTCAGGAGCACCATTATATCAAGGGGTTCACCGAGCAGGCCGACCCCCGCCAGAACCAACTGGTGATTCGTCTGCGCTACACCCCCGACCAGGAGCCTGTGATCACCGGCCTCAGGCGGCTGTCCAAGCCGGGGCTGCGCCGTTACGCCGACAAGGACCAGCTGAAAATCATCAATCGTCAATTGGGCGTGACCGTCGTGTCCACGTCCCGCGGCATCATGACCGCCAAGCAGGCGCTCGATCAGGGCATCGGCGGCGAATTGCTGTGTCACGTCTGGTAATCGGGAACTGAGTCAAGATTATGTCGCGAGTGGGAAAAAATCCGGTACCGGTTCCCAAGGGGGTCACCGTCAAAATCGAGGGCTCGACCGTCACGGTGAAGGGCCCCAAGGGGGAGCTGAGCCGCAGATTCGATCCGCAGATCGGGATCGCGCTGGACGGCGGCGCCGTGGTCGTCACGCGCACCAGCGACCTCGGCCGTGTGCGCGCCCTGCATGGGCTGACCCGGGCGCTGATCGCCAACATGGTCACCGGCACCTCGACGGGTTTCCGCCGCGCCCTCGAAATGGTCGGCGTCGGCTACAAGGCGGAGCTGATGGGCAAGCGCCTGAATCTGTCGGTCGGGTATTCGCATCCGATCCTGATCACGCCGCCCCAGGGCATCACGTTCGTCGTCGAGAACCCGACCAAGTTCGCGGTCGAAGGGGTCAACAAGGAATTGGTGGGCGAAATGGCCGCGCGTCTGCGCCGCCTGCGCCCGCCGGAGCCCTACAAGGGCAAGGGCATTCGGTACGAAGGCGAGTATGTCCGCCGCAAGGCCGGCAAGACCGCGGCTTAGTGGAGACTGAGAGACTATGCCATCACAATTCGAACTCAAACGCATTCGCGGTGAACGCCGCCGCCTGCATGTCCGCCACCGCGTGGTGGGCACGCCGGAGCGCCCCCGCCTGACCGTCTCGAAGTCCCTGCGCAACATCACCGCGCAGCTGATCGACGACGCCGGCGGCCGGACGGTGGCCTACTGGTCGACGCTCAACGCGAAGGACGCGCTCAAGGGCAGCAAGACCGCCGTGGCCAAGGAAGTCGGCAAGAAGATCGCCGAACTCGCCAAAGCCAAGGGCGTCACCGCCGCCGTGTTTGATCGTAACCGTTTCCGCTATCACGGGCGCATCAAGGCCGTGGCCGACGGCGCGCGCGAAGCGGGATTGACCATTTAGTCGGAAAGTCGAAGGCGCAATTTGGCGAACCAACCAGGACGATCGGGTAGAGACCGCGACCACCGCAACGCGCCGGATGCCGGCGAGTTCTTGGAAAAGGTGGTCTTCATCAATCGCGTGGCCAAAGTGGTGAAGGGCGGACGGCGCTTCTCCTTCACGGCGCTGGTGGCCACCGGCGACCGCAAGGGACGTGTCGGCATCGGGCTCGGCAAGGCCGGTGAAGTCTCCGAGGCGATCCGCAAGGGGCTGGAGTCGGCCAAGAAGAGCATGGAGCCGGTGACGTTGCGCAACGGCACCCTGCCGCATCCGGTGATCGGACGCGCGGGGGCGGCGCGGGTGATCATGCGCCCGGCCTCCCCCGGAACCGGCGTGATCGCCGGCGGCGCGGTGCGCGCCGTGCTCGAGTCGGCCGGCGTGCAGGATGTGCTCTCCAAGTCGCTGGGCTCTTCGAATCCACAGAATGTCGTGAAGGCGACCATGGATGGCCTGCGCCAGTTGCGGCATGCCAGCGTGCTGGCGGAGTTCCGCCACAAGATGGCCGGCAAGGCCGCCGAGGCGGCCGCCGCCTCCGCGCCCGCGGCCGAGACCAACGGAAACTAACGGGTGAATCATGGCAGGACGTCTGCGCATCACATATGTCCGTTCGGTCATTCGCGGCGTTGAAAAGCACCGCCGCAATGTCCGGGCGCTGGGATTCCGGAAACTGTACCAGACCGTCGAGCACGATGACACGCCGATGATCCGCGGCATGATTCGCGCCGTCGCGCACCTGGTCAAAGTCGAAAAGGTCGGTTGATCGGAAGGTTGGACGACAGCAGAATGGATCTCTCAACGCTCACACCGCCCACCGGGGCGACCAAGAATCGCAAGCGCGTGGGACGCGGCATCGGGTCGGGTCACGGCAAGACCTCCACCCGCGGCCACAAGGGTTACTTCTCGCGCACGGGCGCCCGTCGCCGTCCCGGCAAAGAGGGCGGCCAGATGCCGCTCATCCGCCGCCTGCCCAAAGTCGGGTTCTGGAACCCGTTCCGCGTCGAGTACCAGGTGGTCAACCTCGCCGCCCTCGACAAGGCCAGTGGCGACACGTTTGATCTGGTCACCCTGAAGAAGCAGGGCCTGGTTCGTCACGTCGGACGGCCCGTCAAAGTGCTCGGCCACGGCGCCCTCTCGCGCGCGGTGACCATCCATGCCAACGCATTCTCGGAAAGCGCCAAAGAGAAGATCGCCGCCGCCGGCGGCCGTTGCGAAATCGTGCCTCTCAAATCCGAACCGGCCCCCAAGGCCTAGTCGGGAGAAGACGACGAGTCCACTGTGCTAAACGCGTTTCAGAACATATTCAAGATCGAGGAGCTCCGGCGCCGGGTCCTGTTCACGCTGGGGCTTCTGGTCGTTTACCGCGTCGGCGGCCACATCCCAACGCCGGGCATCGACACGCGGGCGTTGGGCGCGTTCTTTGCCGGCGCCGGTAACACGCTCTTCGGCCTCTACGACATGTTCGTGGGCGGCGCCTTCTACAAGGCGACCATCTTCGCCCTCGGCATCATGCCCTACATCTCCGCCTCGATCATCATCCAGTTGCTCGGGACGGTAGTCCCCTTCTTCCAGCGTCTGCAGAAGGAAGGGGAGGAGGGGCGCCGTAAGATCACCCAGTACACCCGGTATGGGACGGTCCTTCTGGCCGCCCTCCAGGCGCTGGGTACCGCGGTTTTCCTGGAGTCGATCAGCGCCGGACAGGGTGCCCCGGTCGTGCCCAATCCGGGCTGGGGCTTCAAGTTCCTGACGATGGTGACTTTCACTTCGGGCACCATTTTCATCATGTGGCTGGGCGAGCAGATCACCGAGCGCGGCATCGGCAACGGGATTTCACTGATCATCTTTACCGGCATCATTGCCACCTTCCCGCAGGCGATCTTCGATGAAGTCCGCGAACTGATGGCCGGACGCCGCGGACTGTTCACTGAGTTGTTCATGGTGGCGCTGATGCTCGCCGTGGTCGCGGCGGTCGTGCTGGTGACGCGCGCGCAACGGCGCATCCCGGTGCAGTATCCCAAACGGGTGGTCGGGCGTAAAGTCTATGGTGGCCAGACAACCCATATCCCGCTCTCGGTCAACACCGCCGGCGTCATCCCGATCATCTTTGCGCAGTCGATCATGTTCGCGCCGCAGACACTCGTGTCGTTTTTCCCGAACGTGCAGTGGCTGCAGGACCTCGGCGCCTATTTTAACCCTGGCGCGTGGGTGTACTCGATCATCTACGGTATCATCATCATCTTCTTCGCCTTTTTCTATACCGCGATTGTCTTCAATCCGGTTGATCTGGCGGAGAACATGAAGAAGTACGGCGGCTACATCCCGGGCATCCGGCCGGGCAAGCGGACGTCCGATTATATCGATCGGGTGCTGACCCGGATCACGTTGCCGGGCGCGATCTTTTTTGCGATCGTTGCGATTCTGCCGTATGTCCTGATCCGGCAGTTCAATGTGCAGCACTATTTCGGCGGCACCGGCCTGTTGATCGTGGTCGGCGTGGCCCTCGATACACTGCAGCAGATCGAGTCGCACTTGATCATGCGGCACTATGAAGGGTTTATGAAACGCGGGAGGATTCGCGGCCGCTCCATGTAAGCGGTTTTCCGACGCGGATGTGGGACAGGCAGATGCATTGGATTCTCCTCGGACCGCCCGGATCGGGCAAGGGCACGCAGGCCAGCCGACTGGCGCAACGCTTCGGCGCCGCGCACCTGTCGACCGGCGACATCCTGCGGGCCGAAGTCACCGCCGGCAGCGAACTGGGGCGCAAAGCCCGGGAATACATGGACGCCGGCAACCTGGTTCCGGACCAGTTGATCCTGGAGATGATCCGGCACCGCCTGCGGGCCATCGGACGCGAAAGCGGGTATATCCTTGATGGATTCCCGCGCAACACGGCGCAGGCCGATGCGCTCGCGCCGTTGCTCGATGAACTGGGAATGTCCCTCGACCGCGTGGTCCTGGTCGAGGTGTCGGATGCAGAAATCCAGAAGCGTCTGGTCGGACGCGCCCGAATCGAGGGACGTTCCGACGACAGCGCCGAGGTGATCGCCCACCGGCTGGAGGTATACCGTCGCCAGACGGCGCCGCTGATCGAGTACTACGAACGTCGCGGATTGCTCACACGGATCAACGGTGAGCGCCCAATCGACGAGGTCTTTGTGGAATTGGAGCAACTGGCCGCCGCGTAAGGCGGTCTGCAGGTTCGGATGAATATCGTGGTCAAGACACGCGCTCAAATCGACAAGATGCGTCAGGCGGGACGTCTGGTGGCCCAGACCCTCGACCTGATGGAGCGTTTGGCGCGTCCGGGGGTCCGGACCATCGAGTTGGACGCCGCCGCGGAGGAGTTCATCCTTTCCCAAGGCGCCCGTCCGGCGTTCAAGGGCTACCAGGGCTACCCGGCGACGCTCTGTGTCTCGATCAATGACGAGGTCGTGCATGGCATCCCCGGCGACCGCGTGCTGGCCGACGGCCAGATCGTCTCGGTCGACGTCGGGGTTGTCTTCGAGGGCTGGTACGGCGACGCCGCCCGGACCCTGCGCATCGGTCCGATTTCGCCCGAGGCTCAGCGGCTGTTGGACGCCACCGAGGAGGCCCTGCGGCGGGGGATCGCCCAGGCTCGCCCCGGCAATCGGCTCGGAGATATTTCCGCGGCGGTGCAAACATATGCCGAGGATCATGGGTATTCAGTGGTGCGGGAACTGACCGGGCACGGGATCGGCCAGCGGATGCACGAGGATCCGCAGGTGCCGAATTTCGGCCGCGCCCATTCCGGCCCCGAACTGCGCGCCGGCATGGTTCTGGCCATCGAGCCGATGCTCAATGTCGGACGCTGTGAAGTGAAATGGGACGCGGACAAGTGGACCGTGCGCACCGTCGACGGCTCGCTGTCGGCGCATTTTGAGCACACCGTGGCCATCACCGACAACGGTCCGGAAATCCTGACCGCCACCGGAGGAGCGAACTGAATGGCCAAAGAGCAGGCGATCACCGTCGAAGGAAAGGTGATTGAACCGCTGCCGAACGCCATGTTCGAAGTCGAACTGGAAAACGGCCACCGGGTGCTCGCTCATGTGTCAGGCAAGATGAGGATGCATTTCATCAAGATTCTCCCCGGCGACCGCGTGACCCTGGAGTTGTCGCCGTACGATTTGAGCCGCGGGCGGATCGTGTACCGTTACAAGTGAGAGATCGTCAACCGTTGGGATGGATATCATGAAGGTGCGTTCGTCAATCAAACCGCGTTGCGAAAAGTGCAAAATCATCCGCCGCAAGGGCGTAATGCGCATCATTTGCACCAACCCGCGTCACAAGCAGCGCCAGGGATAGAACGACAGACGCGCCGGCAACCGCGGCGCGCGCGGAGATAGACTATGGCTCGTATTGCCGGAATCGACCTGCCCAAGGACAAGCGCGTGGGGATCGCCCTGCGCTACATCTACGGCATTGGCCCGACGGCGGCCGACAAGATCGTCGCCACCACCCGGGTCAATCCCGCCACGCGCGTCCACGCGCTGACCGACGACGAAGTCGCGCGGCTGCGCGAGGAGATCGAATCGAACTATCGCGTTGAAGGCGCGCTGCGCGGCGAAGTGCAGATGAACATCAAGCGGCTGATCGACATCGGCTGCTACCGCGGGCTGCGGCACCGCCGCAATCTGCCCACCCGCGGCCAGCGCACCCGCACCAACGCGCGCACCCGCAAGGGCCCGCGCAAGGGCATCGGTCGCAAGTAGGAACGTCGTTATCGTGTGGAACAGGGGTTAAACCGTGGCTGAAGCAACACCCAAAAAGAAAAAGGGCCGCCGCAAACGCGGCCGCGTCGAACCGATGGGACGGGCCTTCATCCAGGCCACGTTCAACAACACCATCGTCACCTTGACCGACATCAACGGCGAGGTCCTGTCGTGGTCGTCGGCCGGACGGCAGGGGTTCAAGGGCTCGAAAAAGAGCACCCCGTTTGCCGCCCAGCAGGCCGCCGCCACCGCCGCGCGCGAGGCCATGGAACTCGGACTGCGCAAAGTCGAAATCAGCGTCAAGGGGCCCGGATCGGGACGCGAAGCGGCCATCCGCTCGCTGTCCGCCGCCGGACTGGAAGTGGTGGCCATCAAGGATGTCACCCCCATCCCGCACAACGGCTGCCGGCCGCCGAAACGTCGCCGGGTCTAACCAGGAGTCTGTGTGCCAACGGGCCCGCCGGTGCGCGGGCCGATAGAAAGAAGCGGAGTCGAAAAATCGCATGGCGCGTTACCGAGATCCCAATTGCCGTCTGTGCCGCCGCGAAGGCGAAAAACTGTTCCTGAAGGGCTCGCGTTGCTTTTCGGAGAAGTGCCCGATTGAAAAGGGCGCCAACGCTCCGGGACAGCACGGCGCGAACACGCGGCGCAAATTGTCCGAGTATGGCGTGCAGCTGCGCGAAAAGCAGAAGGTCCGCCGCCTCTACGGCGTGCTCGAAAAGCAGTTCCGCCACTACTACGAGGAGGCTGCCACCACCCGCGGCATCACCGGTGAAAACCTGCTGATCCTGCTGGAGCGCCGGCTGGACAACGTGGTCTACCGCCTCGGCTTTGCGCCCTCGCGCAAATCGGCCCGGCAACTGGTGCGCCATCGTCACTTCACTGTCAACGAGAAGATCGTCGATATCCCCTCGTACCTGGTGTCGCCGGGCGATGTGATCAAGGTCCGCGAGAAGTCCAAGCGGCTGGAGATCATCCACATGGCGCTGCGCGACGCCGGACGTTCGGCCGACTTGCCGTGGTTCCGGCTCGACAAGGCGCACCTGGAAGGCGAAATGCTCGCCTTGCCGCAGCGCGCCGAAATCCCGACGCCGGCGCAGGAGCAGTTGATCGTCGAGTTGTACTCACGTTAACCGTGGCGGAGGCAGACAGGTATGAAGTGGAAAGCTCTCACAATGCCCAAGGAGATCGTCGTCGACGAGCAGTCGAAGACGCCGACCTACGCGCGGTTTTTCATTGAGCCGTTGGAGCGGGGTTTCGGCAGCACAATCGGCAACGCCCTGCGCCGCACGCTGATCTCCTCGATCCAGGGCGCGGCCGTGGTCGCCGTGCGCATCGAAGGCGTCGTCCACGAATTCTCGACCATCCCCGGCGTCTTCGAGGATGTCACCGACATCGTGCTCAACATCAAGCAGATCCGTCCACAGTTGCTCTCCGACGGACCGGAGACGATCGTGCTGGACGTCGATCAGGTCGGCCGCTACAACGCGGGCAAGATCAGCGAAAACGCCAACGTCAAGATCCAGAATCCCGATCTGCACATCGTCGAACTGACCAAGGACGCCCGCGTGCGCATCGAGATGGATGTCGCCGCCGGGCGCGGCTACGTCGTCGCCGAACAAAATAAACGCCCCGACCAGCCCGTCGGCACCATTCCCGTCGATGCGCTCTTCTCGCCGGTGACCAAGGTCAACTACGCCGTCGAGAACACCCGTGTCGGCCAGCGCACCGACTACGACCGGCTGATCCTTGATGTCTGGACCGACGGCACCATCCTGCCGGTCGATGCGGTCTCTTACGCCGCCAAGATCATGCGCGACCACTTCCAGTTGTTTGTCACCGTCGACGAGGAGTTTGTCGAGGAGTCGCGCTCCGAGATCGACGAGGAGACGATGCGGATCCGCCAGTTGCTGCAGATGCGTGTCGACGAGCTGGAGTTGTCGGTCCGTTCCTCCAACTGCCTGCGCGCCGCCAACATCGTGACGCTCGAGGAGTTGGTGCGCCGCACCGAGTCGGAAATGCTCAAGTACCGCAATTTCGGCCGCAAGTCGCTGACCGAGCTCAACGGGATCCTCTCCGAACTCGGGCTGCACTTCGGCATGGACGTTGAAAAGTATCGGGAGCCGGCGCGGGAGTCGTCGGTCGAGACCCTGAGCTAAGACCTCTGTCGGAATAGGGCTTTCGTATGCGCCACAACCGCACCGTCAAGAAACTGGGCCGGACCGCCGCGCACCGCAACGCGATGTTGGCCAACATGGCCATGTCGCTGTTCCGGTCGCACGCCATCACTACCACGCGCGCGCGCGCCCGTGTCCTGCGTTCGGTCGCCGAACGCCTGATCACCCTCGGCAAAAAGGGCGACATCCATGCCCGCCGCATCGCTTCCCGCCGCGTGCGCGACCGCGTCATCCTCAAGAAGCTCTTTGATGAGATCGCGCCGCAGTTCTCGGCCCGCAACGGCGGTTACACCCGCATCATCAAGATCGGCCAGCGCAAGGGCGATGGCGCCGATCTGGCCCGCGTCGAACTGCTCATTCCCAAGGCCGTCGTCCGGACCGACGAGACCGAGAAGAAATCCGCCAAGGGCAAAGCCAAAGGCAAAGAGGACGCCGCCGCGGCCGAGGCCAAAGGCAAGAAGTCGAAGAAGACCGTCGCGGCCGCCGAGTAGTCCGCAGACAATTATTTCCGCTGGGCAATCCGTATCGGATTGCCCTTTTTTCTTTCGGTAGATGGGTTTTGCGGAGACCAAATGGACGGTGCTCGGATTGGCGGTGGTCGCCTCCGCGGTCATCGTTCTGGGATCAATCGGTGTTGTCCGGCTGAATAATCAGGACCGACAGTTGTCGCCGGCGATCATCGACGCCGCGCACAGTCTCGCCGGCATCCCCGACAGTCTGGCGACGGCGGCCGGGATCGACACCGACTTCGCCGCGCGTCGCGACGGCTTCGCCCGGCAACTTCTGCAGGGTGAACTGTCCGCCGACTCGGCGCGCGCCTTCTATCAGGCGTATGCCCTCTGGCGGCGCGACGGCGACTGGGATCTCGCGGACATCCGGCAACTGGCGCCCTTTCTCGGTCTGACACCGGGCGATTCACTCTGATGGCGAAAACGACTCTTCAACGCGTGATCGTTATCGTCCTCGATGGCTGCGGCATCGGCGAGGCGCCCGACTCGCCTGCCTATGGCGATGCCGGTTCCAACACGATCGTCAACACCGCCCGCGCGGTCGGTGGGCTTGATTGCCCGACCCTGGGAAAACTCGGCCTGGGTTGTATCGACACGATCGATGGCGTGCCGCCCGCATCCGCGCCCTTGGGCTGCTACGGCGTCATGCAGGAGCAGTCGGCAGGCAAAGACTCGACCTCGGGCCACTGGGAACTGATGGGAGTGATTCTCAAACGACCCTTCCCCGTCTATCCTAACGGCTTCGGCCCGCACATTCTCGATCCCTTCATGGCGCGCACCGGTCGCGGGGTGCTGGGCAACAAGCCCGCCTCGGGCACCGCCATCATCGATGAACTCGGCCCCGAGCAACTGCGCACGGGCCACTGGATCGTTTACACCTCGGCCGACTCGGTCTTCCAGATTGCCGCGCACGAGGAAGCCATTCCGGTCGAAGAGCTCTACAACGCCTGCCGGGTGGCCCGGTCCATCCTCGTTGGTCCCGATGCGGTGGGACGGGTCATCGCCCGCCCGTATGTCGGGAGGCCCGGCGCATTCCGGCGCACTCACCGGCGGCGCGACTTTTCGCTGGAGCCGACCGATGCGACCCTTCTCGACCGACTCCGGCAGCATGACATTCCGACCATCGGCATCGGCAAGATTGATGATCTCTTCGCCGGACGCGGCCTCTCGGAGAAGATCCACACTGAGAGCAATGAGGATGGCATGGACAAGACGCTGGCGGCGCTCGCGCGCAATCCGCGCGGGCTGATCTTCACCAACCTGGTCGAATTCGACATGGTGTGGGGGCACCGCAACGATCCGGCGGGGTTCGCCGCCGGGCTGGCGGCCTTCGACCGGTGGTTGGCGGAATTGCTGCCGGCGCTGGGACCATCGGATGCGCTCTTCCTGGTCGCCGATCATGGTATTGATCCCACGACGCCCTCGACCGATCATTCCCGTGAACTGATCCCGCTTCTGGCCTATGGGCCGTCGTTGAAGCGGGGAGCCAACCTGGGACGGCGCGCCACGTATGCCGATCTGGCGGCGACGCTGTCAGACATCTTTCAACTGGGCGGCGATGCGATCTGCCCGCCGGGGGCGTCCAGCTTCTATCACGAGATCATCTGATGGCCCTGACCGCACATGAGAAGTTGGCGCTGGATGCGGCGCGTCTGGCGCGCGTCCGCGCCCATGCGCCCTACTCCGGCAAGCAGGTGGGCGCGGCGGTGATCACCACCGCCGGCCAGATCTTTGCCGCCTGCAATGTCGAGAATCCCGATTCCGCCCTGCGCGTCTGCGCCGAGCGCAACGCTATCGCCGGCGCGATTGCCGCCGGCCAACGCGACTTCAGCGCGATCGTCGTCATCGCTCCCGATGGCCGTTTCTGGCCCCCTTGCGAACTTTGCCGTGGCGTGATCCGTGAGTTTGTCGCTAATCCCCGGCTGATCCTTGCCACGGCCGATGGCCGCCTTCACGTTGCCGATCTGGACGAGTTGCCGGCCACGCCATTCTCGCGCGACGGAGCGGGGGACGCGCCATGAAACTCGGATTTGTCGCCGGGACGCTTTGGAACGGGCGCCAACACGCCGACCTGGATGGCCGCAAGCTTTTGATCGTGCGCCGGGTCAATCGCGCCCTGGAGCCGGTGGACGATTATGCCGTCTGCATCGATGCCGTCGGCGCCGGCGAAGGCGAATGGGTCATCACCGTGGCCGGATCGTCGGCGCGTCTGACTCCCACGACCGCGCCGACGGCCGCCGATGAGACGATCATCGGCATTGTCGACCGTATCGATCTGCCCGCACAGAGATAGCCGATGCCAGCCAACCGTCCCCATGTGCTGTCCACGGCCGATCTGCACGGCGCGCGCGAGAGTGTCACGGTCCCGCCGGGCACGCTGATCACCCCGGCCGCGCGCGACCTGCTCGACAGCCGAGGCATTCGGGTTATCATCGAGTCTGTTGCTCCCGCGGGCAACGCCGCGGCCATCGCGAGCATCCCAGCCGACTTGGCCGCGCGCGTCGACCACACGCTTCTGCATCCGGGCGCGACCGAAGCTGATATCCGCAGTCTGTGCGCGGAGGCGCGCGAGTATGGCCTGGCGGCTGTCTGTGTCAATCCGGTGTGGACCGCGACGGCGGTTCAGGCGCTCGACCAGGGACAGGTGCGTGTGGCCGCCGTGGTCGGGTTCCCGACCGGCGCGCATGCCACCGCGCTTAAGGCCGCCGAGACACGGATTTGCGTCGAGCAGGGCGCGCAGGAAATCGATCTGGTCGCCAATCACGGCTGGCTGCGGCAGGGACGCAACGCCGAGTACCTGGAAGATATCGCCGCCTGTCGCAAGCAGGCCGGGCCGGGTATCATTCTTAAAGTCATCATCGAGGCGCCGCTGCTTTCGGAAGAACAGATCGTGCGCGCCGCCACCCTGGCGGCCGAAGCCGGCGCCGATTATGTCAAGACATCCACCGGCGTCTACGCGCAGGCGCGGTTGGAAGATGTTGCGCTGCTCCGTCGGGTCCTGCCGCCCAACGTGAGGATCAAAGCCGCCGGTGGCATCCGCACCGCCGCCCAGGCCCAGGCCATGCTTCAAGCCGGCGCCGATCGCATCGGCACATCGAACGCCATCGCCATTCTCTGGGAATCAAAGACGCAGTGACAATCGAGCGTCGTCAACGACGGACCCGTCGCGGCAGGAGATAACGCGGGTCGCGGTTGTGGAGGGGGCAGACATCGAGCGTGTCGGCCGCGCGCAGGAAGACCTCCTCGCGCGTGGCGTTGCAATGCTCTCCGGCGCGTTTGTTGGAGTCCTGGCAGACCGAGATGATATAGACATCCTCGGGCTTCTCGAAATACTCCACCGGCGTCCCTTTGCTGGCCTCCTGCATCACCGCCGTCCAGATCGGCAACGCCGTCGCCGCGCCGGTCCCGGTGTGGTAGCCGCCAATTGGCGTTTTCAGGTCGTAGCCAACCCAGACGCCGCAGGTGAACCGCGGTGTGAAGCCGACAAACCAGTTATCCATGTACTCGTTGGATGTTCCGGTCTTGCCGGCGGCGGGACGAGTGAATCCGCGACGGCGCGTGCTGGCGGCCGTCCCGGAGTCAACCACCGCGGTCAGCACATGCGTCACCGCATACGCCAGATTGGCCGGCAAGACTTCCTCGCGGCGCGGGATCGAATTGTCTTCAATCACCTTGCCGTTGCGGTCGGTGATACGACGGATCAAAGTCGGCGTGGTGCGAATCCCGCCATTGGGGAAACAGGAGTACGCGGCGGTCATGTCGAAGACAGTCACTTCCGAGCTGCCGACCGCCAATGAGGGATAGGGCAAAAGTTTCGTCGAAATCCCCATCCGCTCGGCCAAGTCAATCACCCGGTGGATGTTCAGTTTTTGCAGCAGCCGCACCGACACCAGGTTGCGTGATTCACGGATGCCATAGCGGATCGAGACCGGCCCCTCGAACTTGCCGTCGAAGTTGCCGGGCGAGTAGTCGGGCGCGCCGGGAATCGAAATCAGCACCGGCGCATCGAGGATCGTGTCGGCCGGGGTAAACCCCGCCTCGAGGGCGCCGGTCAGCACAAACGGCTTGAAAGCCGATCCCGGCTGACGCAACGCCTGGGTTACCCGGTTGAATTCGCTTTCCTTGTAGTCGTAGCCGCCGACCATCGCCAGCACACCGCCGCTGCGGTTGTCCATCAGCATCATGGCCGCCTGCATCTTCTTGCGGACGCGCACCATCCGGCCGCTGGCGGAATCGTAGACCGGGTAGGTGTAAACCGGATCAGTGGGACTGTGCCGTTGTTCCGCCACCTGGCGCAGCGAGTCAAGACGGTCCCGCACGACCTCCTCGGCGAATCGCTGCAAATCGGCATCGAGGGTGGTGTAGATGTTCAGCCCTTCGGTATAGAGCGCCTCGTCGCCATACTGCTTGATCACATACCGTCGCACTTCCTCGGCGAAGTAATCGCCGAAGTCGCCGAATGACCCCTGCGCCGGCTGGTGCAGGGCAATGGACTGGGTCGAGAGGGTATCGTAGGCCGTCTGGTCAAGTTCGCCGACCGCCACCAGCGAGCGCAGCACCGTATTGCGGCGCTGCATTGCCAGCTCCGGATTGCGGGTCGGCGAGTAGGCGGTCGGCGCCGGCAGCACCCCCACCAGCGCGGCCGACTCCATCAAATCCAGATCGCGCGGCGCCTTGCCGAAATAGGTCTGCGCGGCCGCGCCGATCCCATAGGCTCCGGCGCCGTAGTAGTTGATGTTCAGATACATCTCGAGGATTTCATTCTTCGAGTAACTCCGCTCGAGCTTGATCGACATCAACCACTCTTTGATCTTCCGTTCGAGCGTCCGCTCCGGCGTGAGGAACAACTTGCGCGCCAACTGCTGGGTAATGGTCGATCCGCCCTGTGCGCGACGGCCGGTCTGGAAATTGACGATCAACGCGCGCACGATCGCCGTCCAGCGCACGCCCCAGTGGTTGTAAAACTCGCGATCCTCCGTGGCCAAAAGCGCCCGGACCAGATGCGGCGGCAGCGAATCCAAAGGCGTCAACACCCGCCGCTCAGTGAAGAACTCGTAGAAGGGTTGATCGTTCTTGTCAAACAGACGCGTGGAGAGGCGCGGCTTGATGTTGTAGACTTCCTCAATCGACGGCAGCTCCTGGGCGTACTTCCACAACGTCGTCGCCGTCCAGCCGACACCGATCACCGCCAGCGGCAACACGACATACAATGCCAGAGAACGCAAAGCGCGACGAACCATGTGGCCGGCCGAGGGGTTGGACGGCGGCTGGTCGTGAAACTGCGCTTGGTCTTCAGGTCTCTCCCAGGCCATGATACAGATCCCTGCGCCGAATTGTACGCGCCAGCGGACAGTTCGGCCCAGCGCGATTGATCGGACGGCCTAACCTGCCCTCTAACTTCAAGTTGATCAAGGGGAAAAGCAGGAGCAGGGGATGCCAAAGCGCGAAAAACCCCTTGGTCGACCATCGAACCCCGACTATCTTCGTCAAGCCTTTCGGGGAACACAACTTGGACTGTTACGTGTTAATGGGAGTCCCTATGTCGGGCAGGAGGTAGAATCAGCATGGAAGTTCTCGACACCATGAATGAAAAGCTGACCCGGTTGCGGAGGTTTCTTTGACATAGACGGTCTCAATGCCCGGATTGCCGATCTCGAAGCCAGAACCGCCGCCGATGGGTTCTGGAACGACAACGAAAACGCCCGCCGTATCCTCAAGGAAATCGCGCTCGCCAAATCATGGGTGACCGGCTATCAGGACCTGGCCCGACGCCGCGATGACCTCGCCGCGCTCTACCACATGGCCGAGGAAGAAAACGATGCCGCCATCCTCGCCGAGTGCGAGGCGGAGGGCGCCAAACTCTCCGACGATCTGGCCGCCTTTGAGTTTAAGTCGCTGCTGACCGGCGTCGACGATCACAACGATTGCATCCTCACCATTCACTCCGGGGCGGGCGGCACCGAGTCCTGTGACTGGGCCGAGATGCTGTTGCGCATGTACACCCGCTGGATGGAACGCAAGGGCTTCGCCTACGAGGAACTCGACTACAGCCCGGGCGAAGCCGCGGGGATCAAATCGGCGACCTTGGAAGTGAAGGGCGAGTTCGCCTATGGATTTCTCAAGGCCGAAGTCGGCGTCCACCGGCTGGTGCGCATTTCACCATTCGATTCCAACAAGCGCCGCCACACCTCGTTTGCCTCGGTCTTCGTCATCCCGGAGGCCGAAGCCGATGTGCAGATCGACATCAAGGACGAGGACATCCGTGTCGACACCTTCCGTGCCTCCGGCGCCGGAGGACAGCATGTCAACAAGACCTCCTCGGCCATTCGCATCACGCACATCCCGACCGGCATCGTTGTGCAATGCCAAAGCGAACGCTCCCAGCACAAGAACCGCGACTCGGCGATGAAGGTCCTCCGCGCCCGGCTGTACCAACTGGAACGCGAAAAGGAAGAGGCGCGCCTGGCCGAATTCGCCAAGAACAAGAAGAAGATCGAGTGGGGCTCGCAGATCCGCTCGTATGTCTTCCAGCCCTATCAAATGGTCAAGGACCACCGCACCGACGCCGAGACCTCGAACGTGCAGGCGGTCATGGACGGCGACATTGACATGTTCATTGAGGCCTACCTTGGCCACGGCCAGGTTGATGTGGTTGCGGCCAACGCCGCCCACTAAGGAGGCAGGATGTCCCCCCTGATGATCGTGCTGGTGCTGGGACTGGGGATCGGCGCCGGCGTGCTGTCCGGTCTACTGGGCATCGGCGGCGGCATGGTCCTCATCCCCGCCTTCGTCTACTGGTTCGGGATGTCGCAACAGAAGGCACAGGGGACCTCGCTGGCGGTTCTGCTGCTGCCCATCGGGCTGTTGGCGGTCCGGCGCTATTATCAGTCCGGGCAGGTCGACCTGCGCATCGCGGCGCTGGTGGCGTTGGGCTTCTTCGGTGGCGCCTGGCTCGGCGCCGTCTTCGCCAACCAGATCAACGAAACGCTGTTGCGACGTGGCTTCGCCGTGTTCCTGCTGGCCGTTGCCATCCAGATGTTACTCGAGAAGTAGCCCGCGCGGCCATCCACTCACCCGCCCTGCGACCGCCCCGCCAGTTGCCCGCAGGCCGCGTCGATGTCGACGCCGAATGATTTGCGGATGTTGACCGCCGGGCAGCGTGGATAGAGATAATCGCGGAAGACCGCGACCCGTTCTTCGGTCGGCCGCCGGTATGGCGACCCGTCGTTGGGATGGAAACGGATCAGATTGATCTTGCAAGGGATGCCGTGGATGAACGACACCAATTGGCGCGCGTGCGCCAGGGAGTCGTTGATCCCATCCAGCAGGATATACTCGAAGGTCACCCGCCGCCGCGTCGCCTTCGCCACATGGATCGCCGCCCGCTTCAGCTCCGCCAGCGGATAGCGCCGGTTGATCGGCATCAGTTCCGACCGTAACGCGTCATTGGCCGCCGTCAACGAGATGGCCAGCTTCGCCTTAATCTTCTCCTCGGCCCACTGGTGAATCTGCGGCACCAATCCCACCGTCGAGACGGTCGTGCGGTGGTGCGAAATCTCAAGCCCCCAGTCGGCGCCGATGATCTCCAGCGCCGTCTTCACGTTCTCGAAGTTGTGCAATGGCTCGCCCATGCCCATGAAGACGACGTTGGTGAGCGTCTCCGACGATGTCAGAAGCCGCCGCGCCGCGATCACCTGGGCGATGATCTCGCCGGGTGTGAGATTGCGCAGCAACCCCAGTTTCGCCGTGGCGCAGAAGGAACACCCCAGCGCGCATCCCGCCTGCGTCGAGACACAGACCGTGCGGCGGTCGCGGTCGCGCATCAACACTGCCTCCCAGACCGCGCCACGGTCGCCGCCGGCATCACGGAACAACAACTTCTCGGTGCCGTCCGGCGATTTCTGATGCGCGACCGGCGGATCAAACCGGAGCGTGTAGCGCTCGGCCAACTCGCGCCGCAACGCACCGGGCAGATTGGTCATTCGCTCGATGTCATCGACACGGCGCTGATAGATCCAGCGCGCCAATTGATCGCCACGGTGCCGCGGCTGGCCCAAGGCCGCCATCTCTGCGATCAACTGCGATCGCGTCAGCCCCAGCAGAGGCCGTCGTCCCCGGCCTGCTGCCGCATCGATCTGATTGGCGTTTGAGATCATCCCGTCAAGGATACGACAATCCGGCGGGATCGCGCCAATAGACCGCCTCAGGCAACGAATACCACCCTGTCAACTCCTGCTTCTGAGGCGTCATTGCTAAGTGATTGTGGTTTAAGTCGATACGTCGATAACGATGATACTGGCCCCAAGCGGTCTCTGCCGTTTTTGCATGGCATTCAAGAACTTGCAAAGACGGGCCGACATTACTAATGAGCCGTCTGCTCCGCAGACGAGGAGGCGTAATGTTCAGGGACACGAACGCGAAGATTCTGGTCGTCGATGACGAGCCGGGAATTACCGAGATCGTGGACGCGTTTCTCACCACCGCTGGCTACGAAGTCGCTGTCGAAAACACATCTCAAGGCGCGTTGAAACGTTCCAAGGAGTGGGTTCCCGATGTCATCCTGCTTGACATCATGATGCCGGTCATGGACGGTTACGATGTCTGCGCGGCGTTGAAAAAGGATCCACGCACCGCCGACATTCCGGTGGTGTTCCTCACCGGCAAGGATGCGCGCGACGATCAGGGGCGCAGTTTTAAGTCCGGCGGCAACCTCTTCGTCAAGAAACCGTTTTCCTGCGAACGGCTGCTGGACATCGTCAAGATCGTCTTGCTTTCGGTCAACAAGTAATCGCGCCTGCCGCGCACGTCGACGCGCCCCGCGTTGGGGCGCGTTTTCGTTTGCGCGCCGCCGGTCACTTGCGCGTCCGCTCAATCGTCGCGCCGCCGGATCAGACGTTGCACTCCGGACGGCTTCTGCCTATCGTGCACGGGTCCGATCGCAGCGACGCACGACCGGCGACCGACGATGACCGCGCAGATTCTCCTGTTTCTCCTGATCGCCGCGCTGGCGGATGTGGTTGGCGCCATGCTCTTTCTGATGCGCCGCCGCTGGGAGCATGAGGCCCTGCGCGTGCTGGTGGCTACCGGCGCCGGTTTCATGCTGGCCGTTGCCTTGGTCGAAATGCTCCCCGAATCGTTTGCGCACCTGCCCGAAGCCGGCGTCTGGGCCATCGGCGGGTTTCTGCTCATCCATGTGGCCGAGCACGTCCTGACACCCCACTTCCATTATGGCCACGAGACCCACGCTGGGCTGGGGTCGCTTGTCGGTTGGGCGGCGACCTTCGGGTTGGCGGTGCATTCGATCATCGACGGTGTCGCGATTGTCGTAGCCGCGCAAACCAGCGCGCACCTCGGCATTCTGGTCTTCGCCGCCATGGTCTGGCACAAAATCCCCGGCGGCTTCACGCTGGCGTCGATTGTCTTGGCGACCGGCGGCACACGACGCGCGGCATTCCTCGCCGCGACCAGCCTCGGATTGGCTTCGCTGGTCGGCGGCGTTGTCTATCTCGCGGTGCAATCCGAGGGCTGGCTGGGCCCGTCGCTTGCGCTCTCATCGGGCTCGATCATCTATGTTGCGGCAACCGACCTGCTGCCCGAAGTGAACAAGAAGAGGACCGTTTGGGCGCCGCTGGCGGTGCTGGCCGGCGCCGGCATTTACTACATCGCGCACCTGACCGCCGGACATTGACCGCCCTGTCCGCCGCCGGGAACCTGTCCGTGGTTTCCACGTAGAAGCGGGACGCACACTGGGGCAGGACATTCTGACCAAGGAGGGTTTGTGAGACCGCACACCATACGGACATTCATCACCACGCTCGGCATTCTGACCACTCTGGCCTGCGCGCCGGCCGCGCGCGCCACCGTTTTCGGGCAGGTCTCCACCGCCTACACGCTGCGGCCGGGCACGACCGACGTCGGCGGATTCGTCAGCGTCTTTGAGAGTTCGACCTTGGTCTTTGGCCAGTTCCGCCGCGGCTTTATGAGCATCGGCGATTTCGGCGTGCAGGCGGGATTCGTCGATCCCGAAGTCGGCGACATGGGTCTGGCGCTCGGCGGCGATGTCAAGTTCATGCTCTTCCAGACCGGCGCTGAAGTGCCCTTCGACCTGGCCCTCGGTCCCCGGTTTGCCTATCTCGATCTCGATCTCCTGTCACTGACGTCAATCGGCGGCTCGGTGGTGATTTCGCGCGATTACGCGCTGGCCCAAGGCAGTCTCGCCCCATATGCCGCCTTCAATATGCGCCTGGAGAATGTGAACTTCGATGACGATCCGGCCGCTGCGCTCAACCTGGCCGCAGCCGCGCAGCAGTACACCAAGGATGGCTCCGATCTCGAAGTCTCGGGTATTGCCGGCGCGCGCTGGAACATCAGCGAGTTGCTCGATATCCTCGGCGAAGTGGTCTTTGACCGCGATATCGGTTTTACGCTCGGCATGAACTTCAAACTCTGACACTTCCGACTGGACCGGCAGGGAAACCATACGATGGCCTCGTCTGAGGGAAGGATCGCGTGACCCTTGGCGAGGCCATCGTGCTTGGAATCGTGCAGGGGCTGGCCGAATTCCTTCCCATTTCCAGTTCCGGCCATCTGGTGTTGGTCGAGCACTGGCTCGGGATCACCTCGGCGGATTTGGTTTTCGAGGTGGCCGTTCACGCCGGCACGTTGCTCTCGGTGCTCTGGTATTTCCGCCGTCGTCTCTGGGAGCTGGCTGAATCGGTGGCCGGACGCGGCGAATCGCCCGATGCCATTGCCGTCTCGCGCGGCGAAATACTCTATCTGGCCATTGGCACCATTCCCGCGGGTGTCATCGGCGTGCTCTTCAAGGACCGGATCGAGTCCATCTTTGCCGACTCGCATGTGGCCGCATCCTTCCTGATGCTCACCGGAGTGATGCTTTTGTCGACACGTCTCCGCCGCGTCGGCGACCGGCCGTTGACGATCCGGCGTGCCTGGTGGATTGGCTGCGCGCAGGCGGTGGCCATCCTGCCCGGCATCTCGCGGTCCGGCTCGACCATCTCCGCCGGGCTCTGGCAGGGGGTGCGTCCGGCGCTGGCCGCCGAGTTCTCCTTCTTGCTGTCAATCCCTGCCGTCGGCGGCGCGATTCTGCTCACCATTCCCAATGCCTGGGGCAGCGGCCGCCTGGGGCTGCCGCATCTGGTCGGCGGAGCGGCGGCGGCGCTGACCGGCTATGCCGCCCTGCGGCTGGTCTTCGCATTCCTGCGCGGTGGCCGCTTCGCCCTCTTTGGTGTTTATTGCCTGCTTGTGGGCGCGCTGGCATCCCTTCTGCTCAGGTAGCGCGGCCACCACGGCCATGCGCATTCTCGTGATCCGTTTTTCGTCTCTGGGCGATGTCGTGCTCGCCGCCGCGCCATTGCGCGCCCTGGCCGAGCGCCATCCCGACGCCGAAATCACGTTCGCCACACGGGCGCAATATGCCCCGCTCTTCTCCGGCTTTCCCGCCCCGGTGCAGATTATGCCGTTGCAGCCCGGGCAGTCTCTCGCCGACTTTGCCCGCGCGCTGGGAGAATCTTATTTTGACTTGATCGTCGATTTGCACGCCTCGCTGCGTTCGCGTGCCCTGACCGCGCGCCTCAACGCCGGGAAATTGCGCCGAATCGACAAGGCGACCCTGCGTCGCTGGCGTATGGTTTGGAGCAAGAAGGGATTGGACCGCCCGCACTCGGTGGTGCGCTCGTATCTCGAAGCCGCCGGCCTCTCCGGCGAATATCGTCCCACCTTGACGCTGGCCGACTCGGAGCAGACACGCGTCCTTTGTCCGTCGCGTCCGATCCTCGGCCTCGGTTGGGGGGCGCGTCACCCCACCAAGGCGGTCCCGCCGGAACTGTGGACACGGCTGCTTGCGGCGTTGGCGCCGGTTACGCCCTTTCACATCGCGCTGTTTGGTCTGTCCGCCGAGGAGGCGGCCATTGCGCGGTTTGTCCGCGAGGATCTGCATGGGATCGGTGGCCTCACGCTCGAGACCCATCTCGACTTGCCGCTGCGCGAATTGATGGTGCGTCTGTCGGGCTGTGCTGCGTTTGTCTCCGGCGATTCCGGCCTGATGCACCTGGCCGATGCCCTGGGCGTTCCCACGTTCGGCCTGTTTGGACCGACCCATCCGGCGCTGGGTTTTGCGCCGGCGGGGGAGAGGTCGCGCGCTT
>DATMBC010000035.1 GCA_035559435.1 bacterium | reverse complement strand
TCCCGCCGCTGGAAAATGAACATCAACACGTTGTCCCATGCCGTCGACAAGGTCTGTCGGCTCCGCGGCGTCGAGTACGACAATGCGGCCGACGGCGGCCACGCCATCGGGCTGATCGCCGAGGAAGTCGGCGCCGTAATCCCGGAAGTCGTGCAATACGAAACCAACGGTGTCGATGCCGCCGCGCTGGACTACGGTCGTCTGGTCGCCGTGCTGATCGAGGCCATCAAGGAACAGCAACGTCAAATCGATTTGCTCAATCGCAAACTGGAACGGATCACGCCTTAAGGAGAGCTCTGATGCGACAACTTTCGCTCGCCCTGTTCAGCTTGCTGCTGGCCACGGCGCCCCTGCACGCCGCCGTGCCCGCCAGCATCACCGTGCAGGGCAAACTGACCGACTTGTCCGGCAATCCGCTGCCGGCCGGATCGAAGAACTTCACCTTCAAGGTTTTCGATGCTCCCACGCTCGGCAACGAAATCTGGCCCAACGGGGCCGGGGAGAATCAGTCGCTGACCAGCGACGCCGCCGGTCTCTGGATCGGACTGCTCGGCGCGGCGGTCCCGCTGACCGATGCGGTCTTAAGCGACACGGTTCGCTGGCTGGAGATCACGGTCGATGGCACGACGCTGCCGCGGGTGCGACTGGTAACGGGCCCCTACGCGCATCGAGTCGCCACCGTCGATGGCGCCACTGGCGGCACGATCACCAGCAAAGTCTCCATCGGTCCCGGACACATCAACACCGGCACCCACGCCTTCGTCGCCGGCTCCTACAATGTCGGATCAGGTAATTACTCGACCATTGCCGGCGGTGAGACCAACACCGCCTCCGGCGACCGTAGCAGCATCGGCGGCGGCGCGCAGAATCACGCCGAAGGATTCGGTTCCACCGTGGACGGCGGCTGGTACGGCCACGCTTGGGGCACTTTTGCCGTCATCGGCGGCGGCGGCGGGATCTTCGATATGGATTCCAACAGCGCCGGGAATTGGGGTGTGGTGGCCGGCGGGCACATGAACCATGCGATCGGCGAAGGCGCGGCCGTTGGTGGCGGCGCGCGCAATCGCGCCCGCGGCGAATACTCCGTCATTGCCGGCGGCGGCGGCTTCACCGATGCCGATTCGAATGTCGCCTCCGGCTCCCACGCCGTCATCGGTGGCGGCACCGGCAACAATGCCTCCGGATTCCACAGCCTGATCGGCGTCGGACGCTCCAATCTCGCCAGCGGCTATCACGCCGCCATCCTCAGCGGCGCCATCAACGTGGCCGGCGGGCAGTACGGCGTCGTGGTGGGAGGGTACGACAATCATGCCATCGGCTGGATGTGCTCGATCGTCGGCGGCGCCAGCAATCGCGCCGACAACAACAACTCCCATGTGGGGGGTGGTGAGTACAACGAGGCCACCGGTTCGCACGCCGTCATCGGCGGCGGCCAGAGCAATCAGGCCGTCGGTGATTACTCCGTCATCGCCGGCGGCGGCGGCAATACCAGCGCCGACTCCAACCGCGCCCAGGGGGCCTACTCGGCCATCGGCGGCGGAAACCTCAACCTCGCCATGGCTGATTACGCCGTCACTTGCGGCGGTCTGAAAAACGGCGCTTGGGGATATGGGAGCGGCGTCGCCTCCGGCTACCTCAACCAAGCCGAAGGAACGTATTCCTTCATCGGGGGTGGCAACAGCAACTTCATCTTCAACGCACGTTCCTTCATCGGCGGCGGCGAAGGCGGCCAGGTGAGCGGCCAGCACTCCGTCATCGGCGGTGGCGACGGCAATTACGTCGGCTCCGATGTCGCCTCCATCGTCGGCGGCACGCGCAACGTGATTGACTTCACCAACTCGGGCGGTTCCTTCATCGGAGGCGGCTGGGAAAATTACGTCGATGGTTTTGATGCGGTCGTCGTCGGCGGATTCCATGACTCCGCCTCCGGCAATCAGGCCGCGGTCTGTGGCGGCCACACCAACCATGCCGCCGGAAACCTCTCGTTCGTCGGCGGGGGCG
>DATMBC010000034.1 GCA_035559435.1 bacterium | reverse complement strand
CATGGCCGCGATGCTGGCCGGGGCCGCCTTTGTGCCGGCGCTGGCCCTGGCCTGCGGCGCCTGGACCAGCGGCAGCCGTCTCTTCGAAGTGCTCTATCTGTTCTGGTGGTATGCCGGGCCGCTCAACCGCGTGCCATCGCTGGACTACATGGGCGCCGCCGGCGCGCTGCACACACCGGGTGTCACCGTCGGCTACCTCATCGTGACGGCGATCCTGCTGGTGTTGGCCGCCGTGGGCCGCGCCCGCCAGATCTACGTGTAGACGGCAGGGGCGTATTGCATACGCCCGCCGCTCATCGACACGTGAAAGGGGCGTATGCAATACGCCCCTGCGCCGACACAACACGCGACGGCGTCAGGACAACGCCGCGGCCTGCGACGAGCGCACCGCGGTGATGCTGTTTTTGAGCGTGGCGATGAAATCGTATTCGGAGGTCAACACCGGTCGCTCGATGCGTGATTGCATCTCCGGCAGCGTGTCATCATCGATGAAGAGCCCATCGGTGTTGAGCGCCTCCGGCGGCAGGATCAGCGCATCGACATCGAGATTGGCCGCCAGAAACTGGGCGCTGATATCGGCCCCGGTCAGAAGCCCGGAGACGGTGACCGAGTGCCCCCAGAAATCGTTCTGCACGATCAACGGGACGACATCGAGGTTCTTGGTGCGCCGGGTGGCGCGCTCGCAGAGTTGGCTAATGAACGGCCCGGCCGATGTCCCGGTGGCGACACAGAACCGCATGGGCCGTGCCAGCCGGCGCGGCAGTTCCGCTTCGTGGGCGTCGTAGGCGGCCAGCAACTGCCGCACCATCCCGACCCCGTTTTCGATCTGGCAGTAGTCGTCGTAATACGACTCCGGCGGAATCTCGCGTCCGGCGATGAGGAACATCTCGTCGGCGGCGTAGATGACGCCGGCATCGTGCTTCTTCCTCATCTTCTTGTGCCGTTTGTCGATCTGGTCGAGGATCTCGCCGGCCAATGCGGGCGGCACCAGCGAGAGATTCGGCAGGTCGTTGCGGTGCTTGGTCAGGCCGATCGGCACCACACCCACCGAAAGCACATCGGGGTACAGGGCCAAAAGATCATCGAACGACTTCCACAGCGGCGCGCCATCGTTAAGTCCCGGCGTGACGACCAGCTGCGTATGGGTCTGGATGCGGTGCTCATGCAGCCATTTCAGCAGCGGCAGAATCGGCTTGGCGTCCGGCTTGCGCAGGAAGTCGCGCCGGACCTGGTCGTCGGTCGAGTGCACCGACACGTACAAGGGCGAAAGTCGCTGGGTGAAGACCCGCTCGTAGTCCTCATCGGTCATGTTGGTGAGCGTGACGAAGTTGCCATGCAGAAACGACAGCCGGTAGTCGTCATCCTTGATGTACAGCGTGCGGCGCATCACCTTCTTCGGCTGCTGCTTGACGAAACAGAAATCGCAGTCGGCTTTGCAAATGCGGATTTTGTCCGGCTCCCACTCGATGCCGAGGTCGGCATCGATGCGCTTGCGCAATTTGAGCGTGGCCTCGGTCCCGTCGGGACGGCGCACGGTCAATTCGAGCCTTTCCTCGGCGCCGAAGAACAGCGCGTCGATGACATCGCGCAAGACCTGCCCGTTGATCGCGACAACCTCGTCGCCGGGCAGGAGGGCATCGCGCGGGATGACCCGGTTGTGTACGACAGATCTGACGATGGGCATATCAGCAGTTGGGTGACGAGAAGTCGGTCAGTTCGGTCACGTGGGTATGTGGGTTCGGCTGCGTTGAGGCGGTGACTTCATACACGCGACCCAGACCGGGCGCATAGTAGATGTCCCGGACAAGGTCGCCGGTCTCGTTGGTCATGCGATAATGATGGGTCCAGAAGACGCCCGCCGGCACACTCACCACCGCGGCGGTGTCAACCACGGTGACGGCGTAATCCGGGCCGTTCTGCTCGATCACCCAAAAGTCGCCGATCACCGCCGGGAATTTCGCCATGCGGAACGGCGGGTTGTTGGTCGGATAGGCGAACTCATACCAGACCCACAGGCCGTCGTCGCGCAGCGTCCAGGCAAAGTCCCGGTCCCCGTCGGTGTCGATGCGATACCAGGTTTCACTGTCGATGACGGTGTCGCCGACAATCGCGACACGCTGCGCGCGGGTGGCTTTGAGGGTGTGGGTGGAATCGAATTCGCGGATGCGGTAATTCCAGCGATTGCCTTCGGCGATCGACACGATCGCGGCCGGATCGCCCAGACAAAAGCGCGCGTCATCGTCCCCATCGCAGCCCGCCAGCGCGAGCGCGCCGGCGGCCAGGAGGATCCCACGGTGGCTCAGTCTGGACATCTCAACATCCGGCGGTGCGGAATTTCAGCAGTTCCCGGGTCCGGAGAACCTGATTGGGCGGTGTGCCGATGATCGCGATTTCCTTGACCAGGCCAATGCCGCGGACAAAGTAACGCAGCGACACCACATGGCCGCCGTTAGATTGTTGGTAGGTAATGGCGGTGAATTGTCCGTAGGGAACGCGCACGATGGCCATCATGTCGGCCACCAGCATGGTGTCGCCATCCAGCTCGCCGGCCGGAATGGCGTACTGCTGTCCCAACGCCGCCGGGAAACGGGCCAGGAGATAGGGCTCGGTCTCGACGCTTTGCGGATCGCTCCAGACCCAGAACCCATCGGCGCGGTTGGCCCAGAGTTCGCCGTCAATGGAAGTCACCGACCAGGGGTCGCCGTCGGCGATGGTATCCTTGACGATCAGAATCGTGTCGGAGTGCGTGTCCACAATCGCGTTGGCGGTGTCACGGTCGGTGACGCGGTAGATCCAGATCGATTCGGGGTTGATGGCGACAATCACGGACTCATCGCCGATGCAGACGGATTCCTCATCATCGCCGCAGGCCGCGAAAAGTCCCACGGCGCAGGATGCGGCCACCAGCCAGACGGTCCCTCGTTGGGATATCATCACTCCACTCCGGGTTGCCGGATGATCTTGGATGCCGTGCGGGCAGTCGAACGAACAGCTCTCCTAATTTTCTACCGCGAAATCGCTGATTGGATCCGGGCCCCACCCCGATCGAGCGAAAAAGCGGGCGATGGGAATCGAACCCACGACGTCAAGCTTGGGAAGCTTGCATTCTACCGCTGAATTACGCCCGCAAGTGACGCGCCGATAATCTCCGAAGCGGGACCGGACCCGTCAAGCGGATTTCGGTCCTACGCCGCCGCGCGCGGCCTGACCGGAGCGCGGCGTGGTTTTTTGTCAAGACGTCCCCAGTCGATCCGGTCGAGCACGCTCTGGTCCACGGGGCCGAGGATCGAGGCCGCCGCGCGTTCCGGCAGAAAGGCCTCGGTCGCAACGCCGGCGACATCACGCACGGTCACCTTGTCGATCGAACGCATCGTCTGCTTGGGCGTGACATACCCGCCCAGATACAGCTCGTGACGCGCCAAACGGTGCATGCGCGAGGAGGTTGACTCCAGCCCCAACGCCAGATTGCCCTTCAGCTGCGACTGCGCGTCGCGCAATTCGGCCGCCGGAATCGCCTGGCGGCGCAGTTTGCCCAATTCCTCCAGGACCAGATCGGCCGCAACCACCACCTGGGCCGGGTCGCAGGCGAAATAGACCGCGAAGAACCCCGTGTCGACAAAGGAGTCCTGAAAGGCATAGATCGAATACACCAGCCCGCGCTTTTCGCGCACGCTCTGGAACAGGCGCGACGACATCCCGCCGCCCATCAGGTTGGTGGTGACCAGCGCGGCATAGCGGCGTTTGTCGACAAACGGCCAGGTCGGGAAACCGATCAGCACATGCGTCTGATTGATCTCGCGGCTAATCACGGCGCGCCGCGGCTGCGTGCCATTGACCGCCGGCGTCAAGGGCGGCGCGACCGACGGCGCCGGCAGATCGAGATGGCGTTTCACCAACGCCAGCAGACGATTGTGCGACAGCGCGCCCGATGCGGCCACCACAATCCGGTCGGGACGATAGAACAACCGACGATGCTGCGTCAGCCGCTCGCGCGTGGTCCGTCTCACGCTCTCCAGCGAGCCGGCGATCGGCCGCCCGATCGGATGATCGGGCCACATTTGCTCGGCGAACACGTCATGGATGTGTTCGTGCGGCGTGTCCTGGGTGTCCTTGATTTCCTCGGCGATCACTTTGCGTTCTTTGACCACTTCGGCGCCGGGGATGGTCGCGCGGGTGGCAATGTCGGCCAGCAGGTCAACCGCCACCGGCAGATCGTCGCACAGGATGCGCGCGTGGTAACAGGTGTGCTCGCGGGTGGTAAAGGCGTTGAGCACGCCGCCCAGCCGCTCCAGTTCGGTGGCGATCTGTTTGGCGGAACGGGTAGGTGTCCCCTTGAAGACCATGTGTTCGAGAAAATGCGAGACCCCCGCCACCTTCAGGTCTTCATGGCGCGAGCCCACTTCGATCCAGATACCCAGCGAAACCGACTCGCGATCGGGCAGGGACTCGGTGATGACACGCAGGCCGGACGGCAGTTGGGTCTTCTTGACGATTTCAGATGGCATAGGCGCACTCAATCCAGAAGTTCGGAATGTGGGGATGACAATCTTGAGCCTCCCGCTCGGATATTGCCATACTCAGCGTCAACAAGTGGCTGGGTCGGTTCCGCCCAATGCAATGCACGGGGCGGGCTTAGCCCGCCCCGTGCGCCGGATGACTCAGCCGGTTTCGGCGTTAACGACGGTGCCTTTCGGGACGGCGGCCGCGGTCGCCATCGCGCCGGGGACGTCCCCCGTCGCCCTCGCGCTTCGGCGGGTCGACATACCCCTCCGGACGCGGCAGCAGCGCCTTGCGCGACAGACGAACCTTCCCCGACGGGTCGATCTCGATCACTTTGACCTGCACTGTGTCGCCGAGTTTGAAGACATCCTCGACCTTTTCGGTGCGTTTGTAATCGATTTCGGAGATGTGCAGAAGTCCGTCGGTGCCCGGCAGGATCTCGACGAAGGCGCCGAAGTCGGCAATGCGCCGCACCTTGCCCTCGTAGACCTGATCCAGTTCGGGCTCTTCGACCATCGCCAGGATCATCTTCTTGGCGCTCTCGGCGGCGTTGACATCCACCGAGGCGACAATGATCGTGCCGTCGTCCTCGATATCCACCTTGGCGCCGGTCTGTTCGGTGATCGCCCGGATATTCTTGCCGCCGGGGCCGATCACCGCGCCGATCTGGTCGACTTTGATCTGGAAGATGATGATGCGCGGCGCATACGGCGACAGTTCCGGACGCGGCGCCGGCAACACGCTGTCCATGCGCTCCAGCACATGCAGCCGCGCGGCCTTGGCCTTCTCCAGCGCCTCGCGCATGATCGTGAAGTTCAGTCCCTGGATTTTCAGGTCCATCTGGAAGGCGGTGATCCCCTCGCGCGTGCCGGTGACCTTGAAGTCCATGTCGCCGAGATGGTCCTCGACACCGAGGATGTCGGTCAACACGACATACTTCTCCCCTTCCTTGACCAGGCCCATGGCGATTCCGGCCACCGGCGCCTTGATCGGCACGCCGGCGTCCATCAACGCCAGCGAACCGGCGCAGACGGTGGCCATCGACGAGGAGCCGTTGGACTCGAGGATGTCGGACACGATACGGATCGTGTACGGGAAAATCTCCTCATTGGGGATGACCGGCTGGATGGCGCGTTCGGCCAACGCCCCATGGCCGATCTCGCGGCGTCCCGGCCCGCGGATCGGACGCACCTCGCCGACCGAGTAGGACGGGAAGTTGTAATGCAGCATGTAGCTCTTGGTGGTCTCACCCATGATGTTGTCGAGACGCTGCTCATCGACCTTCGTGCCGAGGGTGCAGACGGCCAGGGCCTGAGTCTGCCCGCGGGTAAACAGCGCCGAACCATGCGTGCGCGGCAGGAAGCAGACCTCGGCCGAGATCGGCCGGATCTGATCGGGGTTGCGTCCATCGGCGCGGCGTCCCTCGTTGAGGATGCGCCGGCGCAGGTCCTCGTACTCGATCTGATCGATCACGCCGCCGATCGCTTTCTCCTTCTCGGGGAAGCGCTCGGCCAACGCGGCGCGGACATCGGCTTTGATCTGCGCGATCGTGTCCTCGCGCTCGGCCTTGTCGGTGATCTGGTTGGCGTCGCTGACACGCGTGGCGGCCAGCTCACGCACCGCCGCATCGAGCTCGGCGTCCAACGCCGGCGGCGTAAACGGCCGCTTGGGCTTGCCGACTTTGGCCTTCAGCTCGGCGACCGCGCGCACGATCTGGCCGATGTGCGTAAGACCAAAGCGCAACCCTTCGGTGAGGTCATCCTCGGAGACTTCCAGGCAGCCGCCCTCGACCATGATCACGTCGGTCGCGGTGCCGGCCACCACCAGACTCATGTCCGAATTCTCCAGCTCGGCCGCGGTCGGATTGATGACCAGCTTGCCGTCCACGCGGCCCACCCGCACCCCGGCGATCAGATGATCGAACGGGACATCGGAGATCGCCAGCGCACAAGCCGCCGCGCAGATGCCGAGCACGTCGGCGTCGTTCTGCTGGTCGGAAGAGAGCACGTTGACGTGGACCTGGACCTCGTTGGTGTACCCCTCGGGAAAGAGCGGCCGCAACGGGCGGTCGATCATGCGCGCCGAGAGGGTCTCCTTTTCGGTGGGGCGCCCCTCGCGCTTGAAGAACCCGCCGGGAATCTTTCCGGCGGCGTAGGCCTTCTCGCGATAGTCGACCGTCAGCGGGAAGAAGTCCCGATCGGGAATCCCTTCCTTGGAGGCGACCACCGCCGCCAGGACCACCGTGTCGCCATGACGGCACAGCACGGCCCCGTTGGCCTGCCGGGCGACATGGCCGGTCTCAAACGAGAACGGACGGCCGCCCAGATCAAACTGGATACGTTCCATGTAGAACACCTGATACGCGCCCCACGCTCCGTGGGACACGTCCTTTCGGTTTGCATCGGGTGGGATCTGCCGCGCGGGTCTGACGACCCGCTCAGGAGGGGTGGACGGCTCGTGCCAGAGTCGCGGACTTCGGCCGCGGCGCTGAAACGAGACGATCCCCCCCCGCCCGATGGCGCAAGGTTACTTGCGCAGGTTGAGATTGTCCAGCAACGTGCGGTACGCCGCAATATCGGTGTCGCGCAGATAATTCAGCAACCGCCGCCGCTGTCCTACGAGTTTCAGAAGACCGCGACGCGACGAAAAGTCGGTCTTGTGGGTCTCCAGATGTGTGGTCACCTCGTTGATCCGCGCCGATAACAGCGCGATCTGCACTTCCGGTGAACCGGTGTCGGAATCGTGGAGGCGGTAGGCCTTCACGATCGCTTGCTTCTTTTCCTTTGTGACGGGCACTGGCTGTCTCCCTCTGAGAACAGTGTGTTTGTTGCTTAAACCCCAAGCCGTCGACGAACCGTCCGTTCGTCGTCAGCCAATTGGCGAATCAACTCCGCCGGATCGGCAAAGGCCACCTCCGGACGGATGAACTCGGTTAACCAGAAGCATTCGGTCGGATGGCGAGGCGATCGCTCTTCCGCAGAACCGGCGAGGATATTGATCTCCAAACGCGGTGCTTGCCCCCCGAACGTCGGGTTAGACCCATAATACGCCATGCCCGGCCGTGGCGTTTGCCGGAAAGTCCACCCGGCATACACCCCAACTGGCGGTGGCAATTTAACTTGCGGCAGGGCCAGATTCCAAGTGGGATATCCGATCTCCCTCCCCTTTCTCAGGCCCGGCACCACTTCGCCGGTCACCGGGTAGGGGTGACCGAGAAGTTCAATGGCCCGATCAAAGGCATTGTCCATCAAGGCGTTACGTATTTCGGCGGACCCGATCTTGTGCCCGGGGACATCTTCGAGCAGTTCGACAATCTCTACTCCATCGGGAAGTTGCCCGCTCCGTCCGCGCAGCCACTCGCTGTCACCCTGCCGTCCTCTGCCGAAGCGGAAATCCGCGCCGGCGACCAGCATCCTGGCCTGCAGGGCGCCGGCCACGACATCGCGGAAGAATTCATCGGCGCTCAGCGCCGCGAAGGCGGCATCGAAATGTTGGATCACCACACCATCGGCACCATAGCGCTGGAAAAGCGCGGCGCGTTCATCGGGCAGCGTGAGCAGACGCGGCGCATGGCCGGGGTTGACCACGGTGCGGGGATGCGGATGAAAACTGAGAATCCAGAGCGGGGCCTGTAAACGGTCGGCATGACGGCGTGCCACGGCGATGGCCTGCTGGTGGCCGCGATGGACACCATCGAAGGTGCCGACGCAGACCACCGGCAGCGACGACGGGCGCGCCTTTGCCGCATCCGTCAAAAGCGGAATGCGCAGTGGCTCGGGAATCGGTGAGTTCAAATGAGCACGCATTGGTAGGAAAGAATAGGACCTACGGGTCCGATTGGACCTATTGCTTTTGAATCCAGCAGCGCCCTGCCGATGGCGGCGACGCCGTAGCCTTCCACACTGATGGCCAGATCGGCGCCGGCGGCAAACGCGCCGATCACCCGTGTCACCATCGCTCCGGTCAATGGCTGGCCGTGATGAATGACCCTGTCGGCTTCGGCGGCGACCTCGACCACCGGCAACGCAAGATAATCATCGATCGCCTCGGGGGCGGGCAGCTCCTCGCCGAGCGCCGCGCGCGCGGCCAGGTAATCGAGACCGTAGGCGCCCTCAACCCGCGACGTGCCGATGGCCTCGCGGCGCAACGCATGCAGGTACGCCCCGCAGCCCGCCTTCTCCCCCATCGCTTCCGCCAGTGATCGGATGTAGGTGCCGCTCGAGCAACGCACCCGCAGATCGGCGCGCGGCGGGTCATAGTCCAACAGTTCGAGGGCATCGATGCGGCTGGCGCGCGTCAGGATGGGGACATCCTCGCCGGCGTGCGCCAGTTCATAGCGGCGACGCCCGCCGCTGCGCACCGAGGCCAACGCCGGCACCGGCAGTTCGACCTCGCCGACCAAGGCCGCGCACAGATTCGTCAGCGACTCCGCGCTCGGCGGCGCGCCGCCGGTCGACGTGACTTGGCCATCGGTGTCGCCCGAATCGGAGGTCGCCCCGAAGGTGACGCCGGCATGGTAGGTCTTGGTTTGCGACGAAAGCCACGGCGCGATACGGGTGGCGCGTCCGACGACCAAAAGCAGCAACCCCGACGCCGCCGGGTCGAGCGTGCCGGTGTGCCCCACCCGCCGGATGCCATAGAGCCCTCGCACGACATCCACCACATCGTGCGAAGTCATGCCCACCGGTTTGTCGATGGGCAGGATGCCGGAGATTTCATCCATCGCCGGCCAATATAGCAAAATGGAAGGGATCAGGCGTCAGCGCGCTAACCTTCCCGGACCTTGATGCGCTATACTGCCGTCATGAATACGCTGTCCCCCACCTTGCTCGAAGGCCACGGCGTCCGATTGGAGCCGCTGGGGCCGGAACACGAAGCGGGCCTGCGCGCCGCGGTCGCCGATGGCCGTCTCTGGGAACTATGGTTTACCGCGGTGCCCGAGCCGGCCCAGGTCGGCGACTACATCGCCAAAGCGCTGGAAGGCCAACGGGCCGGGCACATGCTGCCGTGGGCGGTCCGTGAACTGAAGACCGGCGCCCTGGTCGGAAGCACGCGCTACCATGACATCCTGCCCGCGGTCGGTCGTGTCGAGATCGGCTACACCTGGTATGCGAAGTCGTGGCAACGCACCCACATCAACACCGCCTGCAAATTCCTGCTTTTGACCCACGCCTTCGAAGCGGTCGGCTGCCAGGTGGTCGGCCTGCGCACCGACAACTTCAACTTCGCTTCGCAGCGGGCCATCGAGCGTCTGGGCGCAAAAAAAGACGGCGTCATCCGCCACCACCAACTGCGCCGCGACGGCACGGTGCGCGATTCGGTGATGTACAGCATCCTCGCCGGCGAATGGCCGGATGTCAAAAGGCATCTTCAACTGCGGCTGGCACGGCACGAGATGACGAAGCGGCATGTCTCCAATGAATCCGCACTCTTCGGCCCATGAGCATGTTGGAGAGCAGCCGTGTGGAGCCCACTTGATCTCGTAACCTGACTGTCCTGTCTTTGCGCGTTCACGCGCTCGCCCGCTTTCCGGACGAAGCCCCGGCCCACGCATTTTGCAGGAAGCTCCTCACGATCGGGCGGAGACATGGCCGCTGATCCGGTCCGGGCCAATGGCCCGGTTCCATCGATGTAATGGCCCCTCCCCACACTCTTGGAAATCGCGCAACCCTTGTCCTGTTTCGTGATTGAACAGCTCCGCTCGTGCAATCCTCGAATCCTGTTGCCGCACAACGGATCGGCGTCCTGCGCTCGTTCGGAACAGAGTGGGCACAAAGGTTGCAGGAGCGCCAGCGGTGCGGGTATCCGCGCGAGGAACACCTGCACGAAGCCTGAACCGAGGAGACCAGATGACCAAATCACAACACGGGACATTGACAGCGCTTGGGCTGGCGATTCTGGCCTGCGTCTTTCTGCTGGCCGTCGGATGCGGCGAGAATCCTTCCGGGATGATTGCCTCCGGAGGGAACGGCGCTGATCCGAGCGCCATCCAGTATGTGTATGACAATTATGGCGATCCGTTCAGCACAGACACGCAGAATGCCGATGCCGGGCTGACCCCGCTGGCGAAACACTTCAAATTCAAAGTTGACGGCGACAGCGCCCTGATCGGCGCAAGCGGCGGCACGCTCGAACTGCAGATGCGGGGCTTCAAGAGCAGCCTTAAGATCCCGAAGGAAGCCCTTTCGTCCGACGTGATGATCACAGCCGAGGGCGTGCTCGTTACGACCCCGTTCAGCGAAGTGCTGCTGTATGACTTTGGGCCGGATGGGCTGGTCTTCAATCTTCCCACCGAGCTCGAAGTTGACGCGGGGCAACTCGAGAATGGCACTCCCTTCAGTCTCTTCTGGTGGAACCCGGTCTCAGAGTCATGGGAGTTCCAGCAGGAGGTCCTGGTCAAACATCACAAGCTCGCGTTCGAGGTCCACCACTTCTCGAAGTATGGAATCGCCGCTCGCTGATGCCACTGGGAACGCGAAGCTCGGAAAAGGCCCCGGTGATCCTGCCGGGGCTTTTTTTGGCGTGGTTGTCGAGACAGACCGTTTACGACGGTCTGGTGAAAGGGGACGAGGCGTAAATCAAGTCAGGCATGCTTGACCTGTTCTTCGAAAAACCGCGCCGCGTCATCCATCGATGTCTGGGCGAGAAATCCAGCGGCGTTCCTGTGGCCGCACCGCCGGATTGACGCGCCAGTTTGGCGACATCGATCGAGTCGGACGAACCCAGACTGATCCTGGTCAGAGGTGTGTCGAGCTCTTTGAGCAAGGCGCCGACGCGCGCGGTCTTGATCGAGAGCGAATAGTCGACCAGTCCCTCGGTGTCGCGCGGGGGCACGCCGTATTTCCGCCAGTCGCTTTGCCACAAAAGCGGCATGCACAGGGCGCCGCTGAGGCGCACCCGGGCATTGGCGAGCATTTCATGCATCAGACGGAACGGCGCCTCGCCCTCCCTGGTCGGGACTGAGAGGGCACTGACATCGCGGTGGAGGCGGCAGCACTGTTGCGTGTGAAAAAGATTGCTTCGTGGGACGATCCGCCTCCGGCGGATTGTCCTCCTCGCAATGACGGCACGATTCCTCAATGGCAATTGCCGGGCGACATTGCGAGCCCCGCTGTCTCTGGGGGCCTTGAGCGAAACGAATCGGGTGCGGGGCGAAGCAATCCTTTTCATCCGCCGTCACCGCGGCGCCCGCCAAGCCGCCGCCCACGCCCGCAGCATGCCGAAGGCGGTCAAAAGCCAGGCCGCCAGCGCGAAGTAGATGAAGACGCGCGGAATTGCCTTGAGGAAATCGATCCCCAGCGCCTCGGCCAGGCGCCAGGTCGCCATCGTGTACATCGCCAGCGGGAAGACCATGCCCCAGTAGAGGGGATCGTAGGTGAAGGGGAACCGCCGCCAGCCATGCCGCCAAAACCCCAGCATCAGCAACGCCGGTATCCACCAGGTGGCCGCGCTCCAGAAAAAGAGCGTGAAGCCGCGGATGAAAGGCATCATCGAGGCCAGCAACGGCTGATCGGGCAGCCGCAGGATCAGGGCGGCTCCGGCCAGCGTGGTGATCGCCACCGCGCCCATGTTGATCCAGTAGGGCGGCGTCAGGGTCGCCGAGTCGACTTCGAGGAAGGTGAGGCGATAGAAGATGAGCGTGATGATCGCCAGATAGAGCATGCAGCCAATGAGAAAAAAGACCAGCGCGCCGAAGCCCACGATCGCAACCGGCAGACCGAAGGGATCGCGCAGGGTCACCGCCAGCACCGACACCGATTGCGTCGCCACCGTGGCGATCAGCCAGGCGCCATTGATGCCGCTTTTGATGTCCGGCTTCTCCGCACGGATGATCACCGCGGTGAAGAACCCATACATGATGACCAGCCACAACAACGCGCCAACAGCGAGCAGCCCTTCGGCGATACCACGCTCACCCGCCACCAGCGCGAATTGCGTTCCGAGGATACAGGTGCCGGCGATCAGCGTGAAGAAACCCGGGCCGCGCGAATGGTTGGCGAGATCGGCGGTGACACGCGCCGGAAACGCAATCACGCGGATCAGGGTGAGGATCGCGAGGATGGCATAGGCCGCCACATTGACAATCAGGAACGCCTGCGCCAGGACATGCCAGCCCAGCAGCAGGCAGGCGATCGAGACGGCGCCGGTGGCCATCACCAGCGCGAAATATCCGGGAAACAGTCCGGCGATGCCCTCGGCGAGTCGCGCGCGCATCCCTCATCTACCTTTCCAGACGGAAGAGGTACACCAGCAAGCCGACATTCAGCCCGAGGCAGGCCAGACTGGCCAGCGCCGCCGGCCAGACGACCACGGTGTTGCCGCCCAGGTAGGCGCTCATGGTCGCCGTCAAAAGCCACAATTGCAGAATCACGATCAACACGATCAACGCGAGAATGCCGTTGATAATGATCGTGCGCTGGTGCAGCCCGAAGCGGCGTCGCGGCGCGCTCATACGGCCATTCCCTCCATGGCGACGGCGTAGACATGCTCGCCGCGAATCTCCAGACGCACCCGCGGCAGGGGGCGTCGCGGCGGGCCGGACAGCGGCTGTCCGGTGGCCAGATCGAAGTTGCCGTTGTGGCAGGGACAGTGGAAGCGTCCCTGATCGGCCTGCGCGATCACCGGACAGGACAGATGCGTGCACAATTGGCTGAACGCCACCGCCTCGCGCTCGCCGGTGCGCACCAGAATGCAGGCCTGCCCCGGTTCGGGGTAATCAAAGATCAGCGATCCGCCGACCGGCAGGTCGGCCAGACGCGCGATTTCCAACCCCGGCGCGGATTCCTTGCGGCGAAGCAAACTCTGCGCGGCGATCCAGAATTGCCCGACGACAAAGGCCACGCTGGTCAGGACCATGAACTTGGTGAACTCGCGGCGGGTGACGTACTGTTCGACATGCTGGTCGATGGGGAAGTCCTGGCGCCAGCGCGGCTGCTCCTCGGGGGCGCGTCCATCGGGCGGACGGGTGATCTGGTCGGAGACCGGGTCGCTCATTGCCCTTCTCCCTCATCGCACAGATTGTCCATGATCAGATCGGCGCTTGGCCCGGCGAGCGCGGCGGTGACATCGAGCGCGTCGGGTTCAAAATCCGCCGGCACCATGATCTTCACCTTGGTGGTGATGCTCTGCCGTCCGAACTGGAAGGCGTCGATCGCGCGCGAATGCGGACGGGCCGCGGCGATCTCATCGGCGGCGCCGAAGAAGAGCGCCTGGCTGGGGCAGACCGACGCGCACATCGGCTTGAGGCCGACCGAGGAACGGTCGTAGCACATGTCGCACTTCATCATCAGATTGGCGGCGGTGTGCATCTTCGGCACGCCGAAGGGACAGGCCAGCACGCAGTTGTTGCAGGCAACGCAGTGCGGCTTGCGGGCGGTCTGCACGACGCCGTCCGGGGTGCGCTTGATCGCATCGGCGGGGCACACCTCGGCGCAGGTCGGCTGGTCGCAGTGCATGCAGATGACCGGCACGGTCTGCGGGGAGGCGCTGCGGTCGATGTAGTCGAGTTGGATCATCGACTGGCCCTTGTGCGAGTCGCATTCGGTGCAGGCCAGCACACAGGCGTTGCAACCGATGCAGCGTCCGGGGTCAATGTAAAAGTTCAGATGTCCGGGCACGGGCACGGCCTAATCCCCTCCCGCGGCCTCGGCCGCTTCGGCCGCGGTCGCCTTCCGCACCCGCACCGCGCAGACCTTGAACTCCGGGATCTTCGAGATCGGGTCCTGCGCCGAGATGGTCAGTTGGTTGATGCTGCGCCGGCCCGCCCAGTGGTATGGCACAAACACGGTGTCGGGACGGATCGTGCGCACCACCTGCGCGCGCAAAGTGATCCGTCCGCGCCGCGATTCGACGGTGGCCCAGGCGCCGTCGGCGATGCCCTGCTTGTCGGCCAACTGCGGGTGCAGTTCCAAACGCGGCTCCGGATACATGTCGACCAACGGGCCGATGCGACGGGTCTGCGAGCCGGAGAGGAACTGGCTGATCACCCGTCCAGTGGTCAGCATCAGCGGATAGTCGCTGTCGGTGACTTCGGCGGGCGGCGTGTAGACAGCGACATTAAAGCGCGCTTTGCCGTCGGGGAAATAGAATGGCCCCTTTCCTTGCGCGACCGGATTCCAGCTGCCCGGTTCAAACAGGCGCGGCGTGCCGGCGTGGTCATCGGCGGGACAAGGCCAGAAGACGCCATCCTGCGCCTCGATCTTCTCGTAGGTGATCCCGGAATAATCGGCCACCCCGCCGCGCGAGGCGACGCGCAGTTCATCGAAAATGGCGCGCGGACTGTCGAAGGAAAATCCCTGGGGCCGTCCGATGGCGCGCGCGAGGTCCTGGATGATGCGCCAATCCTTACGCGCCTCGCCCGGACAGTCGACCGCCTTGTTGATCTTGATCACCCGTCCTTCGGCGCTGGTGACCGTCCCCTCATCTTCCTCATGGAGCGAACCGGGCAGGACGAGGTGGGCGTAACGCGCGGTCTCATTCAGGAAGAAGTCGATGGCGACATAGAACTCGAGTTTCTCCAACTGCCGGCGGATGAAACTGTTGTCCGGCAGTGACACCACCGGATTAAAGCAGATGGACAGCAACCCGCGGATTTCGCCGCGGTCGATTTTGCGGAAAATCTCGTAAGCGTCGACCCCGGGCTGCGGCAGATCGGCCGGGTCCATCCCCCAGACGCCGGCGATATAGGCGCGGGCTTCGGGATCGGCCAGTTTGCGCGCGCCCGGCAGTTGGTCGCACTTCTGCCCATGCTCGCGTCCGCCCTGCCCGTTCCCCTGGCCGGTGATGGTGGCGTAGCCGCAGAACTCACGGCCGATACGTCCCGAGGCCAGCACGATGTTGATCGCCCCCAGGACATTCTGCACCCCGTGGCTGTGGTGCTCGATGCCGCGGGCATGCATAAGGAAGCTGGTCTGCGCGGTTCCCCACCATTCGGCGGCCTGACGGATGGTCTTCTCGGCGATTCCGGTCACGGATGCGGTCTGCGACGGCGTCCATTCGCGCACCTGCGCGGCGACTTCGTCGAACCCGACGGTCTGTTGCTCGATGAAGGCGCGGTCAATCCAGTTGTTTTCAATCATCAAGTGCAGGATGCCGTTGAACAGCGCGACATCGCGCCCCGGTTTGATGGGCAAAAACAGGTCGCAGGTGCGGGCAATGGGCGTGACACGCGGGTCGACCACGATCACCCGCGCGCCCCGTTCACGCGCCTGCCAGATGTAGTCGGTGGTGATCGGCGCGCACTCGGCAACATTGGCCCCGGAGACCCAGATCACCGCGGCGCCGAGGATGTCGCTCCAGGGGTTGGCGGCACGGTCGATGCCGAAGGCCTTGGTGTTGCCCGCCCCGGCGGAGACCATGCAAAGACGGCCGTTGTAGTCGATGTTGGAGGTGCGCAGCGCCATGTGCGCGAACTTGCCGACCAGGTAGGTCTTCTCGGTGGTCAGACTGGCGCCGGAGAGCACCGCCATCGCATGCGGGCCGTAGGTCGACTGAATGCGGCGGATCTCCGACCCGGCCAGCGCGATCGCTTCCTCATAGGGCAGCGCGCGGAATCCGCCGGGCGCGGACGCGTCGCGCCGGTAAGCATGCAGCAGGCGGTCGGGGTGAGCGCCCTGAAGGTAGCGTTTGATCCCCTTCGGGCAGAGCATGCCGCGGTTAAAGGGGAAATCGTAGCGCGGCTCAAAGCCGATGACCTCGTTGTCTTTGACCTTCAGCCGGATGCCGCACTGCTGGCCGCAGAAGCAGCAGTGGGTATCGACCATCCGGTCGGGTTCGACGCCGGTGTCGAGGCGCAGCCCCTCGGAATAGGCCACATGCGGGCCGAACGGGTCATCGGCCCCGGGGTCGACCACCGCGGTGAAGGGCCATCCTTCAGGCATGGAACCTTCTTTCATCCTCACGGCCCAACGGTCCCAGACCGAGGCCGGGATTGACGTATTCGGGCACGGCGCCCGGGGCGGCGACCACGCCGCCACGCGCGCCCTGCCAGGCGCGTCCCTGCGCCATCGCCAAGAGCGCGCGACGGCACCCCGGGCAGATCCACTGGAAGTGCTCCTGCGGCCACTCCAGATCGTAGGAGAATCCCAGCGCGCGCTCGACGTGAATGAGGTCCTCGACATGCATGCGCGAGGTGAAGGGACGTTCGCAGCGGCGGCAGCGCGCCGGCTCCGCTTCCTGGCCGACATCCTTGTAGAGTTTCACGCCCAGTTGCGCCGGCCGCTGGAAGATGTGGAAGAACTTGCCGAAGGGCATCCAAAGCAGCGTATAGATCACCACAATCGCATGCAGCAGACTGAGGAAATCATACCCATAGCCGTCCATCCAGGTGTAGCTGACCGTCAGCATCAACCCGGTGACGCTGACGGCGAACAGGAGGAACAGCGGCATGATGTCCTCGGCGAAGTTCTGCAACGCCGCCGCCGACTCTTCGCGCATGCGCCGCCGCATGGCCAACATCACGCCCGCGACCACCAGAATTGACGACCAGACCAGGCCGTGGAAGACGATGAAGCCGAAGAGGGAATCGACCGCGAAGGTGAAAGTGGGCAGCCCGAAGACGAAGGCGCGATACGTCTGCGGTTGCCCCGGCACGCTCTCGAACATGATCCAACCGAAAACCAGCGGGAAGGTGATCGCCACCGCGATGATTGTGCCCCACATGATGAGCAGGTGCGCCGCGCCGCGCAGCCAGTGACGCGCCCAGATGAAACGGTTGGCCATGAAGTCGGAGACAAAATGCCGGAGGCCGCGCATCAAGTTGCGCGCGCCGCGGCGCTTGCGCAGACTCTGCAACCCTCGCCGCCAGTACATCGCCGTGGGGGGACGCCGCAGCCACATGGCGTAGCGGTAGGTAATGCCGAAGGTCGCAAACAGCACCGAGAAGGTGTAGGCCACCAGCGCCGCGTCGAAATGGTCGAGATTTCGCGAGCCGATCACAACCAGCGCCGCGGTGATCACGGTCACCGCCGTTGCCCAGGCCAGGGCGTGGACCATGTCGCCGCGTGTGTGTGGTGTCGTTTTCGTCGCCATGGCAAACCGGACGCTTTCCCTCTCGGTTGCCTACAATGTCCGCCATGATAAGCCCCGTCAACGGCATTTTCGCGGCCTCTGTCACAAAAGCGACGGCCGCGGCCTTAAGCGTCGTGAACACCGGCTTGCAGCGGAGATAAAGCGGCGGGACTTAAGGTCTGCGTGAATGGGCGGTTATGGCGCGCGGCGTCTGGAATCGAGACGTTATCGGAGGGCCCGAATGCCCCTTGCCCGGCCGGCGGGCCGACGCGCGGAAACTCAGCGGGAGCGGAGTTGGGATTCGAGGAAGTCGGCGGCTTCGTCGATGGGCAATTCGACTTTGAAGCCGGCGGCGTTCTTGTGGCCGCCGCCGCCGAATTGACGCGCCAGTTTGGCGACATCGATCGAGTCGGGCGAACGCAGACTGATCTTGGTCAGGCGCGGGCCCAGCTCTTTGAGCAAGGCGCCGACGCGCACGGTCTTGATCGACAGCGAATAGTCAACCAGCCCCTCGGTGTCGCGCTGCGGGACGCCATAGCGGGCCAGGTCGTCCTGCCGCAAAAGCAGCATGCAAAGGGTGCCATCGAGACGAATCTGGGCGTTGGCGAGCACCTGATGGATCAACCGGAACTGCGGTTCGGCCATCTGGTAGTAGATGCGGTCGGTCAGGTCGGTCAGGTTGGCGCCCAGTTCCACCAATTCCGACGCGATCGCCAGGGTGCGGGCATTGGTCGAGGGATGCCGGAACCGTCCGGTGTCGGTCACCAGCGCGATGGCCAGCTGTTGCGCCATCGTCCTGGTGATCCGTGCCCGCCAGTACTTGAGCAGGTCGAACACCAGTTCGCCGCAGGCGGCGCGGCCGGTGTCGACCACGTTGATGGTGCCGAAGCGGGTATTCTTCTGGTGATGATCGATGTTGATGATCGGCACCCCGCCAGGGATGACCGGCTCAACATTGCCGGTGCGATCCAGCGAAGAGCATTCGAAGATGACCACCGCATCCCAGACCGGCCAGGCGGGCTTGTCGCCGACCTCGCGCACCAATCCACGGCGGTCCATGAAGGCGTACTTGTCCGGCACGCCGCCGTGGTTGAGGATGTCGGCGCGGCGGCGTTTCTGCCGGGTCCAGTACTCGTAGAACGCCAACTGGCAGCCCAGCGAGTCGCCGTCGGGGTCCTGATGCGCGGTGATCAGAATCCGGCGGGCATCGCGGAGCGCCAGCGCGATGCGGCGGGCCACGGCCTTATTCAGCTTGACGGCGTTCGCGGTTGATCTGGTCAAACAATTGCTCCAGTTTCAGACTCTCCTCGATCGAGGCGTCGAATTCGAATTTCAAATGCGGCACATGGTGAATCTTAATGCTCTCGGCGATGCGCCGCTGCAGGAAGGTCGCGACCTTGCCAAGTTTCTCGCGGCAGTCCTTGCGCGCGGCCTCGTCGCCGAGCACCGAATAGCGGATGGTCGCCTCGCTGAAGTCGCGCGCCAGGTCGCAGCGCGTGACGGTGACCATCGTCAAGTCGAAGTCCTTCACCTCGTGGTGAATCGCTTCGGCGACGATGCGCTTGATGGCGTCGGCGACGCGTTGGGTGCGGTCGTTGCTGCGGGTCATGGGATGTCCTCCGGCGATTGGCGGACGCTACAGGTCCAGGTCGCAGGCGGTCAGGATCATCTCGCCCGGACGCTCGGCCTCGTTGACCACGTGGGTGAGGATGCTGTGCAGGTGCGACCGCTGGTTGGAGACGGCGGCGGCCTCCAGCACCGCCCGCTGCCACTCATCCTGCGACTCGATCTCGGCGATGGCGACGGCGTATTGACGGCGCGTGTGCTCCATGAAGCGCCGGATGATGCCGCGCTTCTCCTTCAAGCTGTGGCACGCCGGAAGGTGAAACTCCAGGCGAACGCTGCCGATCATGACGGTTACCGCCCCGGAGGAGGCGCCTACAGTTTGCGCTCCTGCTTGGTCACGCGGAAGAATTCGAACACGTCCCCCACCTTGACGTCGTTGAAGTTCTCGATTTTGATGCCGCACTCGAGGCCGGCGCCGACTTCCTTGACCTCGTCCTGAAAGCGGCGCAGTGTGCCGATCACGCCGGTGTAGATCGTCACGCCGTCGCGGACGACGCGCACCGAGTCCTTGTTGTGCACCGTGCCCTCGATCACTTCGCAACCGGCCACCGTGCCGACCTTCGACACCTTGAAAGTCTCCTTGACCTTCACTTCGGCGGTGCGCTCCTCGACTTCAATCGGCGCCAGCATGCCCTCCAGGGCGCGCCGGATGTCGGATTCGGCCTCGTAGATGATGTCGTAGAGACGGACATCGACGCCCTCGCTTTTGGCCAGGTCGCGCGTGCGGGTGTCGGGACGGACATGGAAGCCGATGATGACCGCATCGGAGGCGGCCGCCAGCAGCACATCCGATTCGGTGATCGCCCCCACCCCGCGGTGGATGACGTTCACCGAGATTTCCTCGGACTTGATCTTCGAGAGCGTGTCGGCCAGCACCTCGACCGATCCGTCCACGTCGCCCTTGATCACGATCTTCAACTCCTGGATCGCTCCTTCCTTGATGCGGTCATACAGGTTGGAGAGCGAGGCCTTGGCGATCAGATGGTGTTGCTGTTCGCGCTTGAGCCGTTCGCGGGCATGCGAGATTTCGCGCACCTGCTGTTCGTCCTCGGAGACGACGAAGGTGTCGCCGGCCTGCGGCACGCCCGAGCATCCGGTGACCTGCACCGGCGTCGACGGCCCCGCCTCGCGCACCGGCTTGCCGCGCTCGTCGAGCATGGTGCGCACACGGCCATAGTGGGCGCCGGTGACGAAGAAATCGCCGATGCGCAGCGTCCCCTGCTGGACCAGCACCGTGGCCACCGGTCCGCGGCCGCGGTCCAGCTGCGCCTCGATCACCACGCCGCGGGCGTGACGGTCGGGATCGGCCTTCAGTTCGAGCAGTTCGGCCTGCAACAGCACCATTTCGAGCAATTGGTCGACGTTGGTGCCCTTCTTGGCCGAGACGGGGACCATGACGGTCTTGCCGCCCCACTCTTCAGGAATCAGGCCATGCTCGGACAATTGCGATTTGACCCGTTCGGGATCGGCGCCGGGGAGATCAATCTTGTTGATGGCGACGATGATCTGCACGCCGGCGGCCTTGGCGTGGTCGATCGCCTCAATCGTCTGCGGCATGACCGCGTCATCGGCGGCGACCACAAGAATCACGATGTCGGTGGCCTGGGCGCCGCGGGCGCGCATCGCCGTAAACGCCTGGTGACCGGGCGTGTCGAGGAAGGTCACCCGGCCACGGTTGGTCTCGACCGTGTAGGCGCCGATGTGCTGCGTGATGCCGCCCTTTTCGCCGGCCACGACATTCGCGCGGCGGATATAGTCCAGAAGCGAGGTCTTGCCATGGTCGACATGGCCCATGACCGTGACCACCGGCGGTCGAGGCTGCAGCTTGGTCTCGTCGATAGGCGTTTCGGCGAGCATCTCCTCGCCAATTTCCTCAACCTGTTTGATGCTGAAATCGAACTCGAGCGCGATCGTCTCGATGGTGTCCAGATCGAGGCGCTGGTTGACGGTGGCCAGCATGCCCAACTCGAGGCACTTGGCGACCACCTCTGTCGGACTGACAGCCATCTTGTGGGCCAGCTCGGCCACCGACATGAACTCGTTGACTTCGATGGTGCGCGACGGCTCGACAAACTCCTCGACGCCATCCTCGCGACGGGCGCGGCGTTTGGGCTTGGCGCGTGTCCCCAACTGGGCGATCGTGCGGCGGAACGACGCCGCCACCTCTTCCTGATCGACACGGGAGCCGCGCTTTTTGT
>DATMBC010000033.1 GCA_035559435.1 bacterium | reverse complement strand
CCTGGGCGGCGGCCGCCGCCGCCGGTGTGACGAAGGGATCATAGGCGATGACTTTCATGCCGAACGATTGCGCCCGCAACGCCACCTCGCGGCCGATGCGTCCAAAGCCGACCAGCCCCAGTGTCTTGCCCAGCAGTTCATGCCCGCCGAACCGCCCCTTCTCCCACTTGCCGGCTTTGACCGAATTGTCGGCGGGGACAATCTTGCGCGCCAGCGCCAGCATCATCGCCATGGTCAGTTCGGCCACGGCGATCGAGTTGGCCGCCGGCGTGTTGAGCACGACAATCCCGCGCGCGGTGCAGGTCTCCAGATCGACATTCTCCACGCCGACGCCGGCGCGGGCGACCAGACGCAGACGCGGCGCGGCGGCCACCGCCGCCGCGTCGATCTTGTGCTCGCTGCGGATCACCACGGCGTCGGCGTCGGCCAACGCCGCGAGCAAGTCCGGCCCCTTCAGCCCCGGACGCAGGTCGATGTCAAACGACGGCTCCGCCCGCAGAATCTCCACGCCCTCCGCCGACAACGCGGTCGGAATCAGGATGCGCCATCGGGGACGCGATGCGTTCTCAGTGTGCGGCGACAAAACGGTCGATCTCCGCCAGACAGATGTTCAACTGCTCCAGGGTGGTCTCCCCGACATGGCCGATGCGAAAGGTCGTCTCCTTCAGCTTCCCGTACCCCGATGATATCACCATGTTGCGCGTCTCGGCCAGATGCTTGTTGAGCGCGGCGACGTCGATCTTCTGCGTGTTGACCACCGCGGTGGTGGCATCGGAACGATGCCCCGCCTCGGCGAAGCACGCCCAGCCCGCCTCGGCCCACTCCTGCGACCGCAGCGCCAGCGCGCGATGACGCTGCCAGCGGTTCTCCAGCCCCTCGACGGCGATCCGGTCCAGTTGCGCGTTGAGACCATACAGGTGCGGAATCGAGGGTGTCGTCGGTGTTTGTGATTTGGCCGCATACTGCTCGAAGACGAGGAAATCGAAGTAGTAGCCGCGTCCGGGCACCGTACGCGCCCGCTCCATCGCCTTGGCCGAGACCGAGAACACCGTGAAGCCCGGCGGCAGCGCCAGCCCCTTCTGCACCGAGGCAAAGCAGACATCGATGCCCCACTCGTCGACCAGCACCGGGCTGGCGCCCAGCGCGCTGACGGTGTCGACGCAAAAAACGACATCGGGGAACTCACGCATCACCGCCGCCATCTCCGGCAACGGATTGAGCACGGCCGTCGAGGTCTCGGAATAGACCATGCAGACGGTGTCGTACTGGCCGGTCGCCAGCGCCCGCCGCAGCTCTTCCGGACGGTTCGCCTTGCCCCACTCAACACTCTGCGCGTCGGCGGGCTTGCCGCACTGCTGCGCGATCTTGAACCACTGCTCGGAGAACGATCCGCAGGTCAGATGCAGCGCGCGCTTGGCCACCAGATTGCGCGCGCACGCCTCCATCAGGCCGATCGCCGAGGAGGTGCTGAAGTAGACCGGGTGCCGGGTGCGGAACAACGCCTGCGTCTTGGGAACCAGCGCCTGATAGAGCGCGGCAAAGTCCTTGCCGCGATGATTGATCGGCGGCTGCGCCATCGCCTGACGGATGTCGGGATGCACGTTGACCGGCCCGGGGATGAACATCCACCGGTCGGGAAATGTCAGTGTCGTCATAATCACCTCACACGCGCCGAAGCACGAGTGAGGGAAGATGCAGTCGCTGGAAGGGAGAGTCCATGTCAAACCTCGGCCCAGATAGGTCGGGGAGGCCGCCGCATCCGCGCATGCCACAATCTGACTAAGCTGGATACAGGTCCGTCGACAAATACTTGTACCCGTGGTCGGGGAAGATGGCCACCACCCGCCCGCGCGACATCGCGCGCACCACCCGTTGGGCCGCCGCCAGCGCGCTGCCGCAGGAGATGCCACCGAAGAGCCCCTCATGCCGCATCAGTTCGCGCGCCGCCCGGTAGGCCTCCTCGTCGGAGACATAGAGCCGTTCATCGACACAGGAGGGATCCCAGATCATCGGCGTGCGCGAGTAATCGACATTGCGGATGCCCTGCTGCTTGTGCTTGCCCGGCTGCGGCTCGACGGAAATGATGCGGATCGCCGGATTCTTCCGCTTCAGACGGCGCGACAACCCGACCACCGTGCCGGTGGTGCCGAGTGTGGCCACCACCGCGTCCAGTTGGCCTTCGGTCTGCGCCCAGATTTCCTCGGCGGTGATCTCCTCGTGCGTGGCGGCGTTGTCGGGGCTTTGATACTGGTGCAGACGGACATACTTGTCGGGATGCCGCGCATACAACTCATCGGCCTTGTCCCAGGCCTCGTCGGAGCCGCCCTCCTTTGATGTCAGGATGATCTCGGCGCCGAGCGCGCGCAGCACCTGACGCCGCTCGATGGATGTCCCCTCCGACATCGTGATCGCGACTTTGTATCCCAGCACCGCGCCCACCATCGCCAGTCCGATGCCGGTGTTGCCGGAGGAAGATTCGAGGATGGTCTTGTCCTTCGTCAAACGGCCGTCGGCAATCGCGCGCTGAATCATTCTCAACGCGATGCGTTCCTTGACGCTGCCAAACGGGTTGTACCATTCGAGCTTTGCGACCAGGTCGACCGCCGGATTGGGATTGCAGCGGTGCAAACGCACCATCGGTGTGTCGCCGACCAACTCGAGGATGCTGTCCTTGATGTCCATGATGGCGGAATTATGCAGAAATCACCCTCCGGTGGTGGAGAAATCGCCAACTATTTGGGGCGCAATTGAGTATATGTGCACAGGGGGGCTGATCGACCACCGGTGTGGATTTCATGGCTTCGGCTGTGGACTACACCGATTAACTTGTTCAGCCCAAACAACTTAATAAATAGACCGTGTGCGCGGTCCGCGCGGATGGCGAAGCTCGTTTCACGGAAATCGCCCGTGTAAGCCATTGTGCTTTAGGCAATAACAGGCTCATGAAAATTCAACATTTTGCGCGAAGTTCCGCCGATTTCTGTTGACAACGTAAGTTGCGGTAATTTAAACTTGTGCTCACCAACGCTTTTTGGACGCTATGCTCGCCAACGCACAAACTATCTGCAGTTCGTTTACCTCACAACGACCGGGGGGGTAGGGTCCCGGAACCGTGTCCGCCGTGGAGTCGGCGCACGGACAAAGGAAGGGTCAGATTCATGTCAAGCGAGAACGCCAGACCGGAAGGCAAGCCGAAGATGGCAAGGGTGACCATCAAGAATGGGCCCAAGGACAAAGGGGCCAAACCGGCGAAGAACGCGCCGATCGTGAAAGTCACGATGAATGCCGCCCCCAAGGGTAAGAAGCCGACCGAAATCCCCGATGGACTCCCTAAGAAGTATTTCACCAAGAGCACCTTCAACACGCACGACATCATGCACTCGCCGGTCGAAAAGACCATCCGCATGATCGATAAGATCCTTTCGGGGGAACGGCTCTTCACCATGTAGTTGCATCACGTGCCAGGTCGGCCCGGATTCACGAAAGCAGGCCTCCATCAAGGCCTGCTTTCGCTTTGTAAAACCCCTTGCCAAGATCATCGCTTGCACCGTACTTTGCGCGGCAATCCCGGTCGCGGCCTGGCGGTAAGGTCGTTGTTGACCAATGACTTACGATTCGTCGCGGGCGGGGTTGGTGCTTTTGTTTCAGCCCCCTCCACTGGGAGGACCACCATGGTGAAAAAGGGCAAGACCACCTCGTCATCTCGTTCCAAGACCAAGGCCAAGCCGCGCGTCCGTGATTCGCATCCGGCGCGTGCAACGAGCAAAGCCATGAAATCCGATTCGAAATCCAAAAAGTCGGCGAAGACGACCAAGCCCGCGGTGTCGGCGCCGGTGGTCGAACCCCCCGATGAACCGTTGTTCAGCCCCAGTGTGCGGCCGCGCACACGGGTCTCGATCCCGCCGCCGGAAGAGCGGATCTCCGCCGAGGCGGCGCAGATTCCCCCGGGCGGCCAGCTGATCTACTTCTTCGCCCCGAACGAGACCGAGGGCGATCCCACAATGAAGGATATCCTCGGCGGCAAGGGCGCCGGTCTGGCCGGCATGGCCAAGGCTGGTCTGCCGGTCCCGCCCGGGTTTACCATTCCGACCTACATGTGCAATCAGTTCTACGCGAACCGTATGCGCATGCCGCAGGCGCTCAAGCCGGCGATCAAGGAGTATGTCCATCGCCTCGAAAAGGTGATGGGCCGCAAGTTTGGCGGCGCCGAAAAGCCGCTTTTGGTCTCGGTGCGCTCGGGCGCCAAGTTCTCCATGCCGGGGATGATGGACACCATCCTCAATCTCGGCCTCAACGACAAGACGCTGAAGGCCATCATCGACGAGACCGACAACCCGCGCTTCGCCTACGATTCCTACCGCCGCTTCATCGCCATGTTCGGCAACGTGGTGCTCGGCATCGACAAGGATGTCTTCGAGGCGGTGATCGAGGAGCGCAAGAAAGCCAGCCGGGTTAAGCGCGACTCGTCGTTGACCCCCGAGCATCTCAAGGAAATCGTCGCGGCCTACAAAAAGATCATCCAGCGCCACACGCGCGAGCCCTTCCCCGAGGATCCCTGGGTCCAGCTCCACCTCGCGATCGAGGCGGTCTTCAAGTCGTGGAACAATCCACGCGCCATCACCTACCGCAAACTCAACGGTATCCCGGCCGACCTGGGCACCGCGGTCAACGTGCAGGCAATGGTCTTCGGCAACATGGGTGAAGACTGCGCCACCGGCGTCGGTTTCACCCGCAACCCCTCGACCGGCGCCAAGGAATTCTACGGTGAGTTCCTCACCAATGCCCAGGGCGAGGATGTGGTGGCCGGCACACGCACCCCGCGTCCGATCTCCGAGCTCAAGGACGTGATGCCGCAGGCCTACGCCAAACTGCGCGAAATCACCACCCGTCTGGAGCAGCACTACCGCGATGTCCAGGATTTTGAGTTCACCATCCAGAACGGCGAACTCTACATGCTGCAGACCCGCACCGGCAAGCGCACCGCGCAGGCGGCGGTCAAGTTCGCCGTCGACATGGTCGGCGAGGGATTGATCACCAAGGAAGAGGCGCTGCTGCGCATTCAGCCCGCCGATCTGGACCAGTTGCTGCACCCGCGCCTGGACCCCAACGCCGAAGTCACCCCGATCGCCAAGGGGCTGGCCGCCTCACCCGGCGCCGCCTCCGGCAAAGTGGTCTTCAACGCGCAAGACGCCGTGGTGATGGCCGGCAAGGGGGAGAAGGTCATCCTGGTCCGGCCCGAGACCAATCCCGACGACATTCAGGGCATGGCGGCGGCGGTCGGCATCCTCACCACCAAGGGCGGGATGACGTCGCATGCGGCGGTGGTCGCGCGCGGCATGGGCAAAGTCTGCGTTGCCGGCGCCGAGACCGTGCGCGTCAACGAAGAACGCAAGACCTTCACCGCCGCCGGCGTGACCATCCGCGAGCGGCAGATCATCACCCTCGATGGCACCTCGGGCACCGTTCTGCTGGGCGAGGTCCCGACCATCGAGCCCGAACCGACCGAGGAATTCGTCACGCTGATGTCCTGGGCCGATGAGGTCCGTAAACTGGGCGTGCGCACCAACGCCGACACGCCCGAGGACGCCGAGCAAGCGGTCAAGTTCGGCGCCGAGGGGATCGGCCTGTGCCGCACCGAGCACATGTTCTTTGCGCCCGAGCGGCTCCCGCACATCCAGCGCATGATCCTCGCCGACACCGCCGAGGAACGCCAACTGGCGCTCAACAAACTCCTGCCCTTCCAGCGCAACGACTTCAAGGGCATCTTCCGCGCGATGAACGGCCGCCCGGTGACCATCCGCACCCTCGATCCGCCGCTGCATGAGTTTCTGCCCTCCAAGGAGGAGTTGAAAACCGAGATCGCGGCGCTGAAGGCCAAGGAGGACGAGGTCTCCTACGAAGAGTCACTGCACATGCGCGAGCAGATTGCGCTCAAGGAGAAGATCCTCCAGCGGATCGACCAGCTGCATGAGGTCAATCCGATGCTGGGCCACCGCGGCTGCCGTCTGGGGATCGCCTTCCCCGAGATCACCGAGATGCAGGCGCGGGCCATCTTTACCGCCGCCTGCGACCTGGCCAAGGAGAACATTCCGGTGCATCCCGAGGTGATGGTGCCGCTGGTCGGCACGGTCGAAGAACTGCGCCACCAGCGCGAGATCATCGACGCGGTCGCCGAGGATGTCTTCAGGAAGCGCAAACAGCGGGTCGAGTACAAAGTCGGCACGATGATCGAGATACCGCGCGCGGCGATCGTCGCCGACGAGATCGCCGGCGCCGCCGACTTCTTCAGTTTTGGCACCAACGATCTGACGCAGATGACGCTTGGCCTGTCGCGCGACGATGCCGGGAAGTTCATGGGGCTGTATATCGAAAAAGGCATCTACGCCCATGACCCTTTCGTCACGCTCGACGAAAAGGGCGTCGGCTTCCTGGTGCGTCTGGCGGCCGAGCGTGGCCGCGCCGCCAACAGCCGCCTCTCGGTCGGCATCTGCGGCGAGCACGGCGGCGATCCGCAGACGATCACGTTCTGTCATTCGCTGGGTTTGTCGTATGTGAGTTGTTCGCCGTACCGCGTTCCGATCGCGCGTCTGGCCGCGGCGCAGGCGACCTTTCAATCCAAAGCGGAGAGCGGAACGCGCTGAGCGAGGACGTCCGACAAGCCCGGGGCGGACGACCTGTACGCCCCCCGGCCGGGCGCCGCCAGGAGCGGGACGGAGGAGCATGACCCCGAGACGATCGTCCAGCGACATGGAAATGGTCGCCGCCTTTGCCCGGCGGCGGATCTCCGAATCGACCATTCGGCGCCTCTCCGTCTATTACCGCGCGCTCGGCGCGCTGGAGGCGGAAGGGTACCATACCGTCAGCTCGCGCGATCTGGCGGAACGGGAAAAACTCACGCCGGCGCAGGTGCGCAAGGACCTGTCGGCCTTCGGCTCCTTCGGCACCCGCGGCCTGGGCTACCCCGCTCGCGAATTGCGCGCCCGCATTGGACGCATCCTCGGCCTGGACCGGGAATGGAATGTCGGCATCGTCGGTGTCGGCCACCTCGGCTCCGCCCTGGTCTCCTATAAGGAATTTCAGAAACAGGGATTCACCATCCGGGCGCTGTTTGACAACGATCAGCGCAAGATCGGCTCCAACCACAAGGGCGTGGTGATCGCCGACATCAAGGACCTCCCGGCCGAAATCAAGAAGCGGAAACTCTCGATGATCATCCTGGCGGTGCCCGCGTCGGTGGCGCAATCGGTCTGCGACCTGGCGGTCAGCGCCGGCATCAAAGCGTTCCTCAATTTCGCTCAGGTCAACCTCAAGGTGCCGCCGGACGTGATCGTGCGCACCGAGAACATGGCGATGGAACTGGAGTTTCTCTCCTTCCACCTGTCCAATCGTGCCGGACGGGAGCGGAACCCAGGCTAGGCAAGCCCTTTCCAAAATCCGCGCCGGGTGATAGATTACGGCCGGGGGAAATCGTTTTCGTCATGGACAGACGGACACCGCGCATCAGACTCATTCTGATTTTCACGGCATTGGCCATCGGGCTCCTGCCGGTGATCCCGGTCGGTGAGGTGCTGGCGCCCGGCCGATCGGCTGCGCTGACGGCCCCGGCGGCCGTTGCCGAGACGGCGGTCTCCCCGGTCGCGGACGCCACCGTCATCCAGAAGCTCCGCCACCTCTTTTCCCACTGATCCCGCCGCGCTTCGCGCCGAGGGCCCAGCCCGGAGAGGGCGCGAAAAACATGGCCTCGCCGGGTTGGAATCGGTATATTGGTCGCCTATAAATGCCTCCAGCGCTCTGCCGGAGTCCATGGAGGCCGGCAAACAGGCAGACCAGCAGCAAGGAACAGGCGAATGAAGCTGACCGAACGCGAGCAAGGCGGCGTGGTGATCCTCGAGCCCAAAGGCAAGATCATGGGCGGGCCGGATGCCACCGTTCTGCACGACAAGATTCATGATCTGATCGCTCAGAAGAAGCTGCGTGTGGTGATCAACCTCGCCGAGGTCGACTGGATGAACTCCACCGGCTTGGGCATTCTGATCGCCGGACTGACAACGTTGCGTGACAACAAGGGCGATCTGAAGCTGGCCTGCGTCACCGACAAGATTCAAAGCCTCCTGACCATCACCAAGCTGGTGACGGTGTTTGAGGCTTACGACACGGTCGATCTGGCGGTCGCCAGCTTCTGATGGAGCGCGGTCCGCGTTCGGCGCGGAACGCTTCCCGTCCTGCAATGACCCCAGCCCCATCGAACTCCGCGCGGCTGGTGATCCCCAGCGATCCTCACCGCATTGCCGAGGCCGACGAGTTCCTCGAGAACGCGTTGCGCGCCCGGGGCATTCCCGATGCGTTGGTCACCGACGTCGCCATTGCGTCGACCGAACTGGTTAACAACGCGATTGTCCATGGCAACAAGAGCAATCCCAATAAGACCGTCACGGTCGAATTGATCTTCACCGACACCGATCTGACTGTCCGCGTCACCGATCAGGGTGAGGGCTTCAATCCGACGGAGATTCCCGATCCGCTGGCCGAGGAAAACCTGCTGCGGGAGGTGGGACGCGGCGTCTTCATCGTCCGATCCCTGATGGACGAGGTGCGATACGAGGCGGGACCCGGAGGCGGAACCGTGGTGGTGGCGCGCAAGAATCTCTCCTCGGGTTGAAGCGCGGTGACGCCGCGTGGCCGGCGTGCGGGGCGGGGGCCTACGGGTGAACTGGCAGATTGTCGTTGCGGTCCTCTATTTGGCGCTGGGGGCCGTGCTGATATGGCTCGGCACCGTCATCCTGCGCGAAAACCCCAGGAGCCGCGTCAATCGCATCACCGCCCTGATGTTGCTGTTCGCCGGGCTGGGCCCGGTCTTCGCCGCCATCGGTTCCACCCTCGAACAAAGCGCCGGCGGCGCGGCACTGCCCACCACCTTCCCCTACACGCTCTTCTATCTGTGGGAATTGTTCTTCCCGCAGCTGCTCCTGTTCACGCTGGTCTTTCCGGTGGAGCACCCGGTGGTGGCGCGCTGGCCCCGCGCCAAATACCTGGTCTTTTTGCCTCACCTGTTCCATGTGCTTTGGCTGGCGTTTCTGGCGCGCCCGCAGGTGCGCTGGAGCGGCCTGGACGCCGAGTCGGCGATCGTGCGGACGCTGCTGGCGCCCTTTGACATCGCCATGCGCATCGGCGCCTATGGCCTCAACCTCCTCTTCGATTTTCACCTGAAGTTCTTCTCGATGATCAACCTGCTCTACATCGCCGGCGCGATATGGGCCCTGCGCATCGGTCACCGCTCGGTCACCAACGTCCGGCTCAGGGATCAGGTCGGCATCATCCTGCGCGGCATTCAGCTGGCTGTCGGGTTGTATGCGATCGCCTTCATCCTGCCGACCCTGGGCATCATCAAGGTCTATGGTCCGTTGCGCGATGCTTTCACCATTGTCGCCCTGCTCGTCGGCGCCGGCAGCATCGCCTGGTCGATCATTCGCTACCAGTTCCTCGACACGCGTCTGATCGTCCGCCAGTCGTTCGTTTTCACCGTCTCCTCCGCGCTGCTGGTGGGGATGTACCTGTTGGTGGTCACCCAGATTGCCTCGCTGGTCCGCAACGTGCTTGAGATCCAGACGCCGCTGGTCGACGCCGCGTTCATCCTGGTCATTCTGATTTTCTTCCAGCCGCTCAAGGACCGGGTCGATGATCTGGTCAGCCGTCTTTTTTTGCGCGATCGTTCCGATCCGCGCGCCATCCTCGAGCACTTCTCGCGGCAGGTGGCGTCGGTCTTCGATGTCCAGGATCTCAAGAAGCTGATGCTCTCGGTGATGACCGAGCAGTTGTTCGTGGAGCGCGCCTTTTTCGTCACACGCGGCCCGGCGCCGGGCCGGTTTGTGATCGAATTGGCCGGCCTCGCAGGGGAGGGGATCGAGGCAACCGACTGGTTCTTCCAGGAGGCGCTGCGCCGCGGCCGTCCGACCGCCTTCGAGGAATTCGTCATCGACCGGCCGCTGACGCCCATGACCGAAATCCTCACCCGCTGGTCCTGCCGGCTGGTGGTGCCGGTGGTGGACCGCGGCGAACTGTCGGCCGTGCTGGTCCTGGGCGAGAAGGTCTCCGGGTACAAGTACACCGTCGAGGATGTCAACCTGCTGGCGACGCTGTCGAACCAGTTGGCCACTGCTATCACCAACGCGCACCTCTACCAGGAAGCCATCGAGAAGCAGAAACTCGAGGAAGAGCTGAATGTGGCGCGCCAGATCCAGCGCAACCTCCTGCCCCGCGCGCTGCCGCACAGCCCACACTACGAACTCGCCGCCTTCACCCAGCCCTCGCGTCAGGTCGGAGGTGATTACTACGATTTCTTCCTGTTGCCCGACGGCATCCTCGGCATCGTCATCGCCGATGTCTCCGGCAAGGGCCTCGGCGCGGCGCTGCTGGTCTCGCAGATTCAGGCCATCCTGAAGGCGGAAGTGCGCCACCAGCGCGCCATCGCCCGCGCCGTCGCCAACACCAACGCCTTCGTTGCTGAAATCACCGCGGCCGAACAGTTTGCCACGATGGTCTACGCCGAGTACAACCCGGCCACGCGCATCCTCACCTACACCAACGCCGGGCACAATCAGCCCATGCTGGTGCGCTGCGACGGACGCTGCGAGCGGCTCGACTGCGGTGGATTGGTGCTGGGCGTCATGCCGAATGTGACCTACGAAGTCGAGGAAGTGCGCCTGGAGCCGATGGACACGGTGTTTTTCTTCACCGATGGCCTCTCGGACCTCGAGTCCCCCTCCGGCACGGATTTCGGCGAGGAGCGCATCGAAAGACTCGTCATCAAGCACCGCGCGCTGCCGGCCGAGCAGCTGTCGCGCCAGATCGTCAGCGAGGCCACCGCCTTCTCGCAGGGGGACCTCGGCTTCGACGATCTGACCATGGTGGTTTTTCGGGCGATTTAGCCGGCGGCTTTTCCCGTGCCGAATCCCATCCGGCGGGTTATAATCGGTCAAGCGACGAGCATACGATGGCCACTCTCTACCAGTTCTGCCCGCGATGCGCGACACCCCTGGAGGACCACCGCGACGGTCATCAGACGCGCCGTCGCTGCCCGCGGTGCAGTTTCATTCATTATCACAATCCCGTGCCGGCGGCCGGCGGTATCGTGGTGCGCGACAGACGAATCTGTCTGGTGCGCCGCGCCTTTGAGCCGCGCAAAGGGTACTGGTCCATTCCGGCGGGCTTCATGGAGTACAATGAATCCCCGCGGGAATGCGCCGAGCGCGAACTGGCCGAGGAGACCGGGCTGGCGGCGGTCGCCGGGGATGTTCTCGGAGTCTATTCCGGCTTTGATGATCCCCGCCAGCATGCGGTGCTGATCGTCTACTGGATGCGCGAATCCGAGGAACGACCGCCCGTCCCCGGCGATGATGCCGAGGCGGTCGAATTCTTCCGGCCGGAGGATCTGCCGGAACAACTGGCCTTTCGGGCGCATCGTGATGCCTTGCGCGATACGCTCGCGCATGTCAACTTTACCACCGCCGTTCGGCGCTGAACGGACCGACCATGAGCCAACCTGTCACCCTGAGGATTCTCGCCGCTGCCGTCTTGCTGGCGGCGTTCACTCCGGGTGCCGGCGCGGCGGCCGGCGAGGTGGCGCGCCTGTCGGCATCGAAGAATGACTACACCTGGATGACGCTCGGCGCTCCGGCGGACTCGATGCGTGGCCGCCATGACGAACTCGGGTTGGTGCCGCGCGAGCGTGAATCGCTGGCCGCGGTCTTCCAGGCCGGCGGATTGGCCATTGGCGGCCGACCCATTCCGCCCGCCCGGCTGTCGGTGACGTTTCCGGTGATCACGGCCGATCGGTGCGAGGTGGTCTTCTCCGCCGCGGACGATTCCGCGCCGACATCCGATCTGACATGGGTCGTCGACAGCGCCTTCGCCATTCCCGCCGGCGAGTTCATGCCGGGCGACGTTGTTGCGTTCGGCGGCAGCGTGACCGTCCTCGGTGAATTGGGGGGAAGCGTGTTGGCGTTCGGCGGCGATGTCATCGTGCGCGAGGGCGCCAGCGTGCGCGGGCACGTGGCAGTTGTCGGCGGCATCCTGCGCCAGCGCGGCGACGGCAAGATTTACGGTCAGGTGTTTGCGCCGGGCGGGCACCGCCGGCCGCGGTTGTCGGTGGCGCGCGCCTGGGAGTTTGAAGAGGAAGGGTTCCAGTGGCGCCCCGACCTGTCCTATGATCGCGTCGATGGGTTGCGCTTCGGCGCCCAGGCGGGCTATCAGCGCTCGGCATTCACTCCCCGGCTTGAGGTGTTTGCCGGGTATGCGTTCGCCTCGGAAACCTGGCAATACCGTCTCGAGGTCCGCCAGCGGCTCATCCGTTCCGCCGATCTGGACATGCACATACGCATCTTCCGGCTGACCGACACCGAAGACGATCTCTGGGTGGGCCGCACCGCCAACACGTTCTATGCGCTGGTCGCCGGCTCCGATTACCGCGACTACTTCGGATCCGATGGCGGTGAGGTCGGTGCCACCTACAAATACCGCGAACGCGGTGTCTTGTCGGCGACCTACCGCAACACCGATTATCGCTGGCTCGAAGCGGAACGCAACCTCTGGCACCTGTTCCGCCCCGATCATTGCTTCCGGGAGAATTTCTCCACCGTCGATGATGCCTTCCTGGCCGATTGGGTCGATCGCTTCGAGGAGCGCACCAGCGCGTTGCATCTGTCCCTGGCGCTCGAACCACATGAGAGCGAGGAGCACCGTCCACGCCTGGATTTCGGCATGGAACTCTCAGGCGAGATTGCCGGCGGCGCCTTGGGCGGCGAGTTCGACTACGACCGCTGGCAGGCGGCCGTCAACGCCTCCTGGCGCTCTCGCGATGTGCATCGCCTCTTCGCCCGGGCATGGTATGGTCTGGCCCGGCACGATGTGCCGCCCAACAAGCTGTTCTTCCTCGGCGGCATCGGCTCCCTGCCGGGGTATCCGCAGAAGTCCATGGTCGGCGATGAGGCCTTTCTCGCCACCGTGGAATACCGGTTTGATTACTGGGTCAACGAGACCTTTGACGGCGGGATCATTCTCTTCTGCGATGTCGGCCGTGCCACTTTTGCCGATGACTTCGTGGATATCTCCGAGTTCAAATCCGATCTCGGTGTTGGATTGGGTCTGGGGGAAGGGCTGCGTCTCGACGTCGCCAAAGGTCTGGACCACACCGACCGTGATTTGCGCGTCTCCTTCCGCCTCGGTCAGGTTTTCTGAGCCCCCCTCCCGCAACTAATTGTCGGACAATTCAATAGATCGCTTGACGCAGACTTGTTTCTGCTGGTCGGCTGTTCGAAGATTGCGCGACTGTGCCGCGTTTGCACACCTGCGCCCTACCCTTTGCCAGAACGGCGGTTAAGCACGTCAAGGAGCGCTGCCCATGTGTCGATATGATCCGATAGGGTCATCATCGTAGGGAGTGGATCGATGGGCGACATCAAAGAGAAGTCTGGGAAGATCAAGGCCAAGACGCCAGTCGCGGCCAAAGACGGTCTGGAAGACACCAGCCCGTTCCTGCAATCGGCGTTGGATATGACACTACCCGGCGCATCTCCCAAGCCGGTCGTGAACGGCGAGGCCGATGTGACCGGGGTGCGGGCACGCAATCTCGAAGCCGTGCTGGATGTGTCCAAGGCGATCAACTCGACTTTGGATCTGGACGAGATTCTCAAGCGCGTGATGCGCCACGCGATCGAACTGCTTAACGCCGAGCGCGGTTTCCTCATGCTCCTGGACGAGGAAGGGCAGTTGAAGATTCGCACCGCCTATAACATCAACAAAGAGCAACTCGACAGCGCCGATGACCTGGCCATTTCACGGTCGGTGGCCGACCGTGTCGCCACCAAAGGCCAGTCGGAGTACACTTCCAACGCCCAGGAAGACCCGCGCTACGCCCACCAGAAGTCGGTGGTCGCGCTCAATCTGCGCTTCATTATCTGTGTGCCGCTGAAGATCAAGGACAAGGTCATCGGCGTCTGCTATCTCGACAACCAGTCGCGCGCCGGGCTGTTTGGCAAAAGCGACCTGCGGCTCTTCGAGCTCTTTGCCGAACAGGCCGCCATCGCCATCGAGAACGCCAAGCTTTATGGACGGCTGTTGTCGCTGACGCGCTACAACGAAAACGTCGTCAATAAGACGCCTGTTGGCATCTGCGTGGTCGATGATCAGTTCCGCGTGATCACCTTTAATCTGGCCGCCGAGAGCATCTTCCACAGCCCCGATGCGCCCTGGACCGGGGCCGACCTGGTGGCGACACACGCCCTGTTCACCGACATCCTGCCCTCCGAGGAAAGCACCGTCTGGAAGGAAATGCTGACCGAGGTCCTCGTCAGCCGCAAGCCGTTGTCGAAGGACAAATACTTCCTCTCCATCGGAGGGCGCAAGACGGTGCTCTCGATCAAAATCTCTCCGCTCAACGGGATCGTGGGCGAGGCGCCCAAGATCATCATCGTCGTCGAGGACCGCACCGAGCGAACCACCATCGAGGAGTATCTGATTCGCTCCGAGCAGATGGTCGAAAAAGCCCAGGCGGTACGCAACATCGCCCACGAGATGAACAACCACCTGCAGACCATGTCCGTGTCGGCGGAACTCATGCCCATCCACCTGAACAACAACCGGGTCGCTGATGTGGCCAACGCCTGCGAGCGCATCCTGCGCGGCATTGATGACATGCGCCGCTACACCGAATCGCTCATGGAAGACGCCAAGTTTGAGACCAAATTGGTGGAATGCCAACTGAAGGACGTGATCGAGGAACATCTGTTCACGATTCGTCCCCACAAGATGTTCAAGCCGGTGCAGTTCACCGTCGACTGCGAAACAGGGCTGCCTCCGGTGCGCATCGACGCCGGTCACATCAAGTCGGTTTTATACAATCTCTACAAGAACGCGGTGGAGGCCTGCGGCGACCGCGCCTGCGAAATCCGCATTGTCGCCCGCTACAACGCCCAGGATCAGATGCTGGAGGTGCGCGTCTCGGACAACGGCCCGGGGTTGCCGCCGGACGTCCGGCCGGGTGTCTTCACCGTGGCCAAGACCACCAAGGCCGACGGGCATGGGCTCGGCCTGCTCAATTGCAAAACGATCATCGAAAATCACTCGGGGACCATTGGCGTCGAGCGCTCCGACAGCAGCGGCACCACCTTCACCATCCGTCTGCCGGTGCATCGCACCTACGCCTCCTTCGAGAGTTGACCGGCCAGGTCGGGCGGTCCACGCGTCGCAGCGCGTCATCATGCCGGGTGTTGAAGTCACCATCGGCCGCTATTGCGGCACCGCCGTCGGTCAGGGCGGCTTCGCTACCGTCTACCGCGTGCGCCAGGCCGATGGCCATTGGCGCGCGCTCAAGTGGGCCGATCCCGCGGCCGACCCCGCAACCGGCGCATCGCTCTTTCACGAATTCACCGTCCAGTCACAACTGATCCATCCGCAGGTCGCGCGCGCCTACGAGTTCGGCCGCCACGAAAAACGTCCGTACATTGTTCTCGACTGGGTCGAGGGGCAGCCGCTCTTCGGCCAGGGGGCGCCGGCCGCCAACGATGAATTCGCGCAACTGCTGCGCTCGTTGGCGCGTGTGCTGTTCTTCGTGCACCAGCGCGGCTGGGTCCATGGCGACCTCAAACCCGACAACCTGCTCTGGCGCGTGACGGGCCGTCCCGTCGGGGATGCAGCCAAACGCGAAATCTGTCTGCTGGATTTCGGGCTGGCGCGCCCCATCGGAGACGCCGACCGCCCGCGTGGAGCCGGGACGGTTGGCTACTGCGCGCCCGAGTTCCTGACCAACCAGCCCGCGGATGGCCGCGCCGATTGGTATGCCGCTGGCATCATTCTGTATGAGTGGATCTTCGGTGTGCGTCCCTATGCCGCCGGCGAACCGGCGCTGGAAATTGCCGGGCATCTCGAGGGCGCCCCGGACTTTGACCGACCGCGGCTGCGGCAGGCGCCGCCGTGGGCCGATGACGTCATCGCGCGGCTGTTGGCCAAGAGCGCCGATGAACGCGCCGCCGACGAACACTCCCTCCTGACCTGGCTGGCCGGTTTCGATGCCGCGCTGGATCCGACGGGGATCGTTGCTGAGCAGCTGATTTGGCAACTGCGCAGCGAGCGCTGGCGGATGCGTGAGAACGACCACCAGTTGCTGGCCGCGCTGCGCGAAGACCTCGATCTCACCGGAGGCGCCAACTGGTCGGTCTGGTCGCATGGCCTGCCCTCGGAGGCATGGCTGCATCAGGCGGCAGCGGTGATCGCTGATGCTGGCCACGAAGTCCGCCTCGATCGACGCGCAGGGGAGAGGCTCGAACTGCACGACTGTCCTCGTGATGGTGCGCCGTCGCGGGTAGTCCTGCGGCTGGCCACATCCTTGCATGGGCTCCCGGAATCGGAGCGAAATCCCTCGGGGCGCCAGATCGCGCTTTGCCCGTATGACCGTTCGGAGGTTCACGCCTTTCTGTCCGGAACCGTCGGTGATCCCGATGTCGCCGAGGTATGGACCGACGTCGTCCACTCCGCCACCGCGGGGCTGCCCGAGGCCGTCGGCGAGCTGCTCGAACAGATGATCCTCTCGGGGGCGCTCACGGTCGACGCCGATGGCTGGGCCCTGGATGAGTCCGCCGTCTGGCGCTGGAGCACCGAGAACCTTACTCGCCATATCGCGCGGGTGGTCGGCGATCTTGGTGATTCGGAGCGGACCTTTTGCGAATGGCTTGCGCTCGGTGAGGGACTGGGTTCATCGGGCATCCTTCGCCGGCTGTGGCGGTCGCTGGACGGCGATCCGGATCGCGTTCTGCAGGGATTGATCGCACGCGGGATCGTCGTTGGTCGTCGGGCGGGCGATTCGGCCTCGATCGATCTGACTCTGCGATTCAACGGTCATGATGCGCTCCTGCGATCCGGCATCCCGGAATCCGAACGGAGCATGCGTTCCCTGCAACTGGCACGCGCTGTTGAGTCGGCCGCTCCCATGCCGGAGGGAGATCGTCAGATCATCCTCGCGCATTCTTATGCCCGCGCCGGTGTGGGGGAGAAGGCCGCCGTATACGCTCTGGCGACCGCGTCGACCGCGATTGCCGCCGAAGATCGCGAGCGGGCCATGCGCTACATCGTCTTTGCCCGCGAATGTGCGGCGACCATCGCCGATCCGGCTCTGCGCAGCCACTGGACGGGACACGCGCGTATGACCGAGGCCGATCTGCAGAAATCCCTCGGCCAGTTTGACGCCGCGCGCCGAATCTACCAGGAGTTACTGCGACAATGCCGCGCCAGTGGCGAGCAGCGCCTGATGGCCGAAACGCTCCATGATCTTGGCGACCTCTATTGGAAGACGCGACGCTACCTGAAGGGCATCCGCGTCGAGAGTCGGGCGAAGCGCATTTGGGAGAATCTCGGCGATCGCGCCGAGCTCTCGCGATCGCTAAACAGCCTGGGTCATCTCTGCCGGATTGCCGGGGATCTGGCCGGCGCGCGGATGCACTTTTCCGAAGCGCTCGGCATCCAGCAGGAGCTTGGCTTGGACCGAATGGCCGCAATCAACTTAAACAACCTTGGTATCATATCGTATCTGGAGTATCAATTCGAGAACGCGGAGTCGTGCTACCGACAGGCGTTGGAGATACACCGGAAGTTGGCCAACGTGGTCGAAGTCGCGCGCGGCTTTAACAACCTTGCCACCATCAGTTTCGTTCAGGGGCGGCTGGACGAATCAATGGACGGGTTCGCGCGCGCAGCGCAGCTGGCGTCCGAAGCTGGGGCGCTCAGTGATGAGCTGTACTTTCGGCGCAATCTTGTGGAGGTGGCGCTGGAGCAGGGCGATCTGCGCAAGGCGGCCGCCATCGGGCAACATGTGTATCAGCACGCCCGTGAAGTGGGCGACGCCTCCTCCGCGTCCGAGGTCTGTGCCCTTCTGGCTGACATCTATCAGCATGCGGGTGATTTTCGCCTGTCTGATCGCTTGCAGCGGGAGACAGAATTGTATCTGATGACCATTCAGAACGAAGAATTGCAGGTCTACCTCCGTCTTCAACGCGCCCACCGGGCTTGGATGCTTCAGAGGGATGACGAGGCCACGCTCGTACTCGACTCGTTGCTGTCCACTGAAGGGGCGACAGCCAACCGCTATCAGTATCTGGACGCGCTGACGCAGCGCGCACGGCTTGCCGTTCGTGATCGTGACTCGGATGCTCTGGCCCGCATATGGCAGGAGGGTGAGCGGATGGCCGGGGCCATTCGAGCACCCCACAAGGCCGCCCAGCTGGCGGCCGCATGTCTTACGGATATGGATGACAGTCCGCTCAATTCGAGATTGGCGATGCGCGTCGAGGAGTTCCTCGCCGCCTCTTCGCGATGGAATTGGGCCCCCGCTTTTCTCGTTTGGAAGGCGAGAGCCGCGCTTCGCGCCCGTCGGCTCGATGATGCCTTCGAACTTGCGAACAACTTCGTTGAGCAAGTGCGGCAGGATGGGCATTGGGATTCGCTGTGGCGCGGGTTGGTGCTGAAAGCCGCAGTTTGCCACGCCCTGGCCGATTACGAGCCCGCATGGAGCGCCCTGGAAGAAGCCGAGCGCACCTTGCGTATGGTTGCCTCGACGATTGAGGACGAAGGCGATCGCCGGCGGTACGGCGACTGCGCGGACGCGCGCGCGTTGACGGCGATCAAGAACCGTATTGCGGAATTGGTGGGATAGAGTTTACCCGGGGGAGGGAAAAGTGACGGCCGTCCCGTTGGGGCGGGACGGCCGCTGGTGACGGACGGTTGAGTTTAGTTGCCCCCGCCGCTCGGGCCGATCGGGGCGATCTTGTCCTCCAGGACCTCAACCTCCAAGGTGTAGATCTCCATCAACTCACCTCCCTTCTCCGGGTAAATGGTGGTTGACTGGGCCAGGCACCTCCCCGGCCCGGTATCTTGTGCGTCAACGCAGTCTCTTCGGTTGCTCAGCTCTCCTGGCCAAGTGTCTCAAACATACTCACTCACACCACAGGCACGCACCCGCTCTCGGGTCGCGGTCAAGTCTTCGGATGTTCCGGCCGGGCGGCCGATGTTTAACACGATGGGAGAGTAACGGTCGAGGGCCTTTTTGCTTTTGCCTCTGGCTTCGGAGTTCGTGACAGCCCTGCCACGCACCCCTGCTTGTGGATAACTTAATGGTGCGATTTCCAATCGTCAAGCAAAACCCGCTGAACAACAAGGGAACGACAGATCGCCGCTGATCCGACCCTACACCATGTAGTTGATCCCAATCGACTCGACCCCAAAGTATTGCGATCGACCATCGCTGGAATCAAGAGTGATTTTTATCAGATTATGCCCTCTCTAGGGACGGACGAAGGTGCACACGACCATTCCGGCACCCAATGTCTTATAGTCTGTGGCCTGCGAATTCTGTCCGCGGTCAGCTCAAGGCACCTACGCCGGCTGCATCAGGAGCGCGTCTGACGCACTCCTGACGCAACCTGACGCGACGCAGCATCATCGACACAGACTCGCTCAGTACAGATAGCACGGCGACGGAATCTCGTCGCCGCGGAAGACGATGTTGACAATGCGCAC
>DATMBC010000032.1 GCA_035559435.1 bacterium | reverse complement strand
GATCAGTTCAGCGTGGTGTCGTCCGGCCACGGTGACCCGCCAGCCGCGCGCGGCCAGGGCGGAGCCCACCTGCACAATCCAATGCTCTCCCCCGCCCCAGAAGGGGAGCGAATCACAGAAGAGCGCATGCTTTACAAAGCTCATCTCTGCTCAAATGAGTGGCGACACGGTACATCGGCAGCCGACATGGAGCGGCACCTTGGGGTAGTCCCGAGGGCCAAATTTCCGCCCGGATGCCTGCTGGCAGAAGCGGCAGGGCGTCCCAGTAATCGGGATTATCTCCCAGCCAGCGACGAACGCAGCCTCCTCCCGTAGTTCCGCCGGTGGTCGAGTGGCATACTTGGACATTGCATAAGTATGCTCCAGCAATTCCGCTACAGCTCGGCTCCATTCCCAGCCTTCCTCTAGCGCCTCGAGTTTCCCCGGGTCTCCAAAGTCGGGAAGTGGCTTAAGTAGGAAGAGCTCCCGTAAGGCGAATGTCTCGCCAAGCTTCTTTTCGATTTCCGGTGCAGAGCAGAGTGCCTCGATGGCCTTTGCTTTTCGTGTGAATCGCGGCAATCCACACTTTTCCCCGATCAGATTCATCGACTTCAAAGTGAACGTCGAGAGAATCTTATCCGTAGGTATCGCGCTTCCGCGTATCGCGAGATTCCTCTCAACGAGTTCCTCAAAGCGGCGACGGTGATGATGCTGTGCCGGAATTCTAACAGCTTCGCCATCTGAGCGGTAGTACGAAAGATAGAGTCGCAGTATCTCATGCCCATAAGTCCGAAGCAATTCATCGTCTAAACGTTCATCCGACGGTTCGTTTTCAAACAGGACCTTGAGATCTGCAAACGGGATGACATCAAGATCTAACAAGGCCTTGTCACTGCACTCGGCGAGCACGTCTCGGCGATCTGCGTCGGACAGATCCGACCATCCGACAACGGATTGCGATAACTCGGCGACTCTAGCCAAGTATTTCGGCCTGTATTCCTGAACATACAAATCAATCTCCTGGCATCGAACGTTATGCTCTGCAATGATTGAAGTAATATCTGCAAGTTCGCCGCCAGAATCCATCGCCGCATCCAGCGCGAGTCTCAGTCGAGTAGCGATCTCCGCTGAGCCGCACTTCACAGAAAGGGTGAAGTTCGACCCGGGATTGAGGATCCAGATTCCAGGCGTGGCCGCTTTAGGCATGGGTTCATCATAATCTTCCGAGGGTTCGTCCGTCTTCTGGCCACGTAAGACATCGCGATGAAGTGTGCTGCTTGTGTGCTGATCGGAGAGTGTTCTTGAAGCAATCCATATCACCCATACGGCGATCACAATCGTGATCGCGATGATAATGAATGTCATGTATGAGTTTCTCCTTCCCCAGTTCTTGTGACCGGCTGCAGAAGAGCCTCTGCTTCAAACTGTAAGTTATGCAGACGGCGGTAGAGGCCGTCGCGGACGATCAGTTCCTCGTGGGTGCCGCGCTCGACGATCTGCCCCTTGTCGAGGACGACGATCAGATCGGCGCGGCGCACGGTCGAGAGGCGATGCGCCACGATGAGCGCGGTGCGGTCGGCCAGCAGGTTGTCGATGGCGCGCTGGACCGCGAATTCGGATTCGGTGTCGAGAGAGGAGGTGGCCTCATCGAAGATCAGGATCGGCGGGTCCTTGAAGATGGCGCGGGCGATGGCCAGCCGCTGGCGCTGGCCGCCCGAGAGTTTGACGCCGCGCGGGCCGATCAACGTGTTCCACTTCTCCGGCAGCGCCTCGATGAATTCGAGCGCATAGGCGGCATCGGCGGCGCGGCGCAGCCGGTCGGGATCGATGGGATCGTAGCCGTAGGCGATGTTGCGCGCCACCGTGTCATAGAAGAGAACGACATCCTGGGTGACGACGCCGAGATGGTCGCGCAGGGATCTGGCGGTGAGCGAACGCAGATCATGGCCGTCGATGGTGATGGCGCCGGCGACGGGATCATAGAAACGGGCCAGAAGGTCGCAGAGGGTCGACTTGCCGCCGCCGGAGGGGCCGACCAGGGCCACCGATTGGCCGCGTTTGATGGTCAAGTCGATGTCGCGCAGGACCAGCTCGCCGCCATAGGAGAACGAGACACGGTCGAAGCGGATTTCGGAATGAAAGCCGCGCAAGGGTTGCGCGTCGGGGGCGTCCTTGACATCGACGGGCGTGTCGAGCGCCTCGAAGACACGCTCGGCGGCGGCTTCGCCCTCGGCGAGGCGGGCATGCACGCCCGCCAGCGCCTTGACCGGCTGGATGAGCGAAAAGACCAGGAGAACATAGGTCATGAACTCGCTGGGCGTGAAGCCGGAACCATCAAGCACGGTCAACCCGCCGAACCAGAGGATGATGACGCCCGCGACGGTGCCGAGGAATTCGTTGATCGGCGAGCTGGCCAGACGGGCGCGGGCCATCTTCACCATCGCCTTGTAGTATCCCTTGTTCGCCTCGGCGAAGCGGGCTTTTTCATGATCCTCGCGTCCGAATGCCTTCACGACGCGCACGCCGCCGATCGATTCCTCGAGGATCGAGGAGATGTCGCCCATGCGTTCCTGGGCGCGTCGGGAGTAGCGGCGGATGTAGCGCCAGACCAATGTCATCGCGCCGATTGCCAGCGGCAGGACCAGCATCGCCAGAAGCGTCAGACGCCAGTTGAGCACAAACAGCGAAATCAAGAGCACCAGCACCAGAAGCGGATCGCGGAAGAGGCGTCCGAGGGCCAGATCGAGCATGTCGTTGAGGATGCGAACATCGTTGCCGACGCGCGAAATCACCTGTCCGGTGCGGGTGCGGGTGAAGTAGGCCAGCGAGAGGTCATGGTAGTGCTCGAACATCCGGTCGCGCAGGATGCGGATGATCCGTTGCTGGGCCAGGGCGACGGTGAACGACTGGATGTAGCCGAAGACCGCCTTGAGCAGCGAGATGATGAGGATGGCGACACACAGCCGCGCCAGCGTCGCGGTGGTGTCGTCGGTGACCATCAAATCGCGCAGGAAACGGTGGAACGCGACCTTGATGCCGGCGAACATCTGATCGATGCCGCCGCCGGAGAGGGTCTCGACCGCGGGCGAGGCGGCGCTGGGGAGTTGGCCGAAAAGCGCGCCGACCAACGGACCGATGAGCCAGATCTGCAATGCCGAGAGCAGAACGAACAACACGGTGGCGGCGACCGACCAGACCACCAGCGCGCGGTGCGGACGGATATAGGCGACAAACCGCCACAACGGCGAGCGTCGGGTTGGGGCGGTGGCGCTCACGCGATCGCGCTCCTGGAGGCGGCGGTCAATGCGCCGATTTCGACCAGCGAAAGAATGCGCGCGGTGATCCCTGCGATGTCAGGATGGTCGGGATCGTCGAGGACGGCGATGTCGCGCGGGCCGAGCGGGCGGTAGCGGGCGAGTTTGTCGACCACGAAGACGGTGACGACCGCTTGCCGAGGGGGTGTGGCGGCGGCCAGATGCATCGGGCCGCAGTCGCCGGAGAAAAAGACCTCGGCGGCGGCAACCGCCGCGACGAAATCATGAAAGCGGAGGATACCGAGCGGGCGAACGCCGGAGTCGACCGCGCGCATCATCTCCTCGGCGGCCTGCGTGTCGGCCGGTCCCCAGACCACGCCAACCTGGCAGCCCTGCGCGGCGAGACGGTTGGCGACGGCGGCGAAGTGCACGGCCGGCCAGCGTTTGCGACCGCGCGCGCCGGGATGGATGATCACGGTGGGCTTATCGCTGCGCCACCCCTGGTCGCGCCAGATCCGTTCGGCGGCGCCGTGGTCGGCCAGCGGCTTGAGCAGGGGACGCGGGTCGGGATCGACAGCGGCAATCGCGCGCAAAAGATCGAGGTGACGCTCGGTCTCGTGGCGATCATCCGGAGCGACCGGGACAGGGACTTCATAGCACTGCCCCGCCCCGCCGCGGTCATGGCCGATGCGAAAGCGTCCGCCGGAGCAGGCGGCGATGGCCAGGTGCGTGAACGACACGGAATGATCGCCGGCGGCGTCGAAGACCAGATCGTAGCGGCATTTGCGCAGACGGCGGATGAACGCCGCGAACGCGATCGGGTTGCGGGCATAGCTCCGCTTGTCGAAGGGGATGAACTCATCGACGGAAGGGATCCACTCGCGCAGATCCCAATACCGGCGCGCCATGACCAGCGAGAGACGCGCCTGCGGGTAGTGCCCGCGCAGGGCATTGAGCAACGGGATGATCAGGATGGCGTTGCCGATGCGTTCATCGGGACGAACGACCAGGATGCGGCGCACGGCCGTATGGTCGATGTCGGCTCGCCCCTGCCGGGGCGTGCGCGACAGCCGTGTCAGCCCAAACAGGCCGAGGCGTTTAAGTTGTCGTTCGAAGACGCTGGCCATGCCGTGGTAATAACGGCAATTGCCGGGGGGTAGTAAAGAGCGGCGGGGGTCGCATCCGATGTGCCTCCAAGGTTGTAATGCGGGGCGCAGCGAAACAGACAATGGTGGGTGTTTGAATGCGAATTGCGATTGTAGGGGCGGGTCTGAGACCTGCCCGGGGTGCCGCCGGCAAAGAGCAGGCTCGGCGGAAGCCTCGCCCTCCCGATCGAGAATGATCGATGCGAATGGGAGGGCGAGGATCCTGCCGAGCCGCTGCGGATGGCGGGCGCGTTGGTCGCCAATACGCGAGTCTGTTCGGGGGACAGCGATGGACATGGATGCGACGTGGTCATCATGCTGCGGCGGCTCACCGGGAGGCTCGCCCTCCCGGTATATCATGCATTGCGTGGATGGGGTTCTCCCCTGTTGCCGTCCGGTCTTGTCATGCTGAGCGGAGCGAAGCATTTGCTTTTGACCGTCGGTGGGAAAAGCAGATCCCTCTCCGCCTGCGGCGGATCGGGATGACAATGTTGGGTATTGAAACGTGAATTGGAATTGTAGCGTCGGGTCTCTGACCTGCCCGTGCACAAAATGATGGGCGTTCAGTGACGGGCGAAGCGGTTGCGCAGGGCGGTGAGGACCGGGGGTGGAACAAAGGCGGCGACATCTCCGCCGTGGCGGGCAACATCCTTGATGATGGCCGAGGAGAGATAGGTGTATTTGGCGTTGGGCATCAGAAACACGGTCTCGACCGTGGGGGCCAGTGAGCGGTTGGTGAGGGCGATCTGAAATTCGAACTCAAAGTCGGAGACCGCGCGTAGACCGCGGATGATCGAAAGCGCCTTGCGGTCGGTGGCCAGATAGGCGGTGAGCCCCTCGAACTCGACCACCTCGACACGCTCGGCCCAGTCCTGCGCCTTCAGGAACGGGAGCGATTCGCGGATGAGCTTGACCCGCTCGGCGCCGGAAAACAGCGGCGACTTGTTGGGGTTGATCGCCACGGCGATCAACAAGCGGTCGAACAGATGCAGGGCGCGGTCGATCAAGTCGAGATGGCCGTTGGTGATCGGGTCGAAGGTGCCGGGATAGATGCCGAGACGGTCATTGGCGGCGGACTTGGTCATGATGGCTCCTGCGATTGGCTGGGCGCCCAGCGCCAGAAGGAAAGCAGAGTATCGCCAAAGCGCCGCGTAGTCCAGACGGAAAATCCCGGGGGCGGATCGCCGGGTTCATCCTTCTTGTGCGATTCGATGACCAGGACCCCCTCATCGGCGCGGCAGTCGGCGGCGGCGACGGCGCGCAGGACCTTGGCCGGCCAGCCCTCGCCATAGGGCGGATCGGCGAGGATGAGCGTGAAGGCGTGACGGTCGGCGCGCAGCGATTTGAGCGCGGCCAACGCATCGGCGCGAAGGGTCTCCATCTCCGACCCGATGCCCAGCGACCTGGCGTTGTCGAGCGTCTTGCGCAGCGATTTCGGCGAGCGATCGACGAAGACGACCTGCGCGGCGCCGCGCGAGATCGCCTCGAGGCCGAGTGTGCCGGCGCCGCAAAACAAATCGAGCACCACCGCGCCGGGGACATCGTGCATGAGAATATTGAAGAGCGATTCCTTGACCCGGTCGGCGGTGGAGCGTACGGCGGGATCGGGAACCGGCGCAAGACGGCGTCCCTTGAAGCGGCCGGCGATGATCCTCACGGCTGCCCTCCCTTGCCCGCGGTGTCGGCGGCGGGCTGGGAGAATCTGACCCAGCCGGAGAGCATCGCGGCCTTGCGCGGGCCGATGCCGCGGACACGCTGCAGATCGATCAGATTGACGAAGGCGCCGTTGGCGTCTCGTTCGGCGACGATCCGTCGCGCCAGCTCCGGGCCGATGCCGGGCAGACGCGCCAGGGCGCGCACATCGGCGGTGTTGATGTCGATCTCCTGGGCGTAGTCGCGACGGGGACGCGCGGCGGCTGAATCGCCGGCGTGTCGGGCGGAGTCGGGCTCGGCACGCGGTTCGAGGAAGACATCCTCCAACGCCCAGACGGGCGCCTGGGGACGGCGGCTTTCGGCCCAGTGATCGATGGCCACCAACGCGCAACCGACGAGCGCGAGCGCCAAAAGCGCGACGATCTCGCGGCGGCTGAAGCCATACGGCCCGGCGTGATGGTCAGAATCGCGGTCGGGCATCAGAGGTCATAGACCACGCCGACCAAGACGCGTCCGACGGCCGTCAGCGACGCCGGAGCGCACTTGTCGATCGTGTCGTGGGTGGTGTGCCAATGGGGATAGTCGAAGTCGATGATGTTGATGGCGGTGATGCCCTTGGCCAGCAGGGGCATGTGGTCATCGAAGACATCGCTGCCGCGCGCGCGCTGAAAGGCGGTCTCGCCCAGTTTTTCGGCCTGGGACCAGACGCGATCGACCAGTTCGGGCGCGAGGCGGTATGAATTGGCTTCGATGGGGATTGTCAGATCCTTGTCGCCGATCATGTCAACGTTGATCGCCCAGCGGTAGCGGGCGGGCAGACGGGCGGCGAAGTGAAATGAACCCTGGCACCAGCGTCCGGGGCTGTCGCCATAGTCGCCGCTGTCCTCGCCGTCATAGAAAGCCAGATCGACGCCGATCGGCGGCGGCATCGAGTCAAACAGGCGCGCCAATTCGAGGAGCACGGCGACGCCGGAGGCGCCATCGTTGGCGCCGGCGATGGGCTGGGCGCGGAGCGTCGAATCGGGATCGAAGTCGGCATGGGGCCGTGTGTCCCAGTGCGCACTGAGCAGAATCCTCTCCCCGGCGTCGGGATTGAAGCGGGCGATGATGTTCATCATCGCCACGGTGTCGGAGCGGCCGAGGATGACGCCGCGGAAGGGCTGGGTCCAGACCGAGTCGGCCAGCGGGCGCAATTGGGCGATGATCCACTCGACGCACTGGAGGTGGCCGCCGCTGCCGGGGATGCGCGGGCCGAACTGCACCTGGCGGGCCAAATCGGCGAAGGCGCGGTCGCCGTCGAAGGTCGGTTGCGGCGCGGCGCAGGCCACGGCGGAGAGCGCCAGAAGCAGAGTCAGGGCGATGCGCATGGGGAGAGTATAGGGGATGACGGCGGCGCGCGGTAGCGCGAGGATCGGCCGGGAGTAACCGGACTTAGAAGGTGAACTCGGCCCAGAATCCGAGACTGCGGACATGGGTCTTGCGGCGGCCGGAGCTGGGCGAGATGTCGTTGCGGTCGGTCCACTCGGCGGTCATCCCGCCCTTGACGCGCATCGAGAAGGAGTAGGTCGCCTGCGGGGTGATCGACAGCGACTTGCTCGAGCCGGTGAGCGTGAAACTCGCCACGCTGTCGGGTCGGTTGTAGGACTCGTCGATTTTGTAGTTGATGCCCACCGACAGCGACATGGTTGAGCGCAGCCGCAGGCCGCGCAGGATCGGCAGCGGGATGCCGTTGGGCGAGGAGAAGGAGTAGTTGCCGGTGATGCGCAGCGAACTGGCCTCCTTGCGCAGGATCTGGCGGTTGTTGAACTGCCGGGTCTCGGCGTCGCCGACATCGTAGCTGACGTTGGTGGTGATCCCGTTTTTGGTCGTGCCCTGCACCGAGAACAGCGGCGCGAACTGCTTGGTGATCGTCTCCGACTGGCGCACGCCGCCGGTGAAGGCCTCGTCGCGCTTGCGCTCATAGCCGAAGCGGGCCGAGGCGGAGGAGAACAGCCAGCGCAACAGGAAGAAACGCTCCAGGCGCTGCAGACCGGTGGACAGCGACGGGAAGATGACGCCTTCGGTGGCGTTACTGGAGGAGCCGGCCTTGATCGTCGAGGTCTTGTTGGCGGTGTAGCCGCTGCTGAGATTGATCACGCCGAAGAGGTTGATCTGGTTTTTGGCGCTGAAGGTTTCCTTGTCGGATTTTGTGTTGACCAGAATCTGCGAGCCGCTGCCGAGGTTGGGGGCCAGGGGCGTCCGCTCATCGAGATCGAAACCGAATCGGTACCGCCAGGTGGGCCGGTTGTCGAGATCGCGGCGCGTGTCGCCGTTGGAGCGGCCATAGTTGAGGGTGGTCGCGCCGATGGGTGAAGTGAGCCAGCGGAGACCGCCCATGAGCGATCGCCAGGCATCGACGGGCATGGCGCCGCCGCCGGTGGCGGCGGGTTTGGGCGCCTCGGTGGTGTCGGGTTTCTCTTCCTTGTCGCGATCTTGTTGCTGCGCGCGGGCGCCCATCCGCTTGTCGGTGCGCGGCTGATTGCCGGCGGCGCGACTGGCGCCGCCGCCCGCCTTGGCGCGCGCGCCCATGAAACCCCAGAACTTCGCCGGCTCGAAGGTGCCGGAGATCGACCAACTGCGCGATCCCGAGACATCGTGGTCGTCGTTGAGACGGTCGATCTTGTCGTTGAAGACCGTGGTGTAGTTGAACGTCGGCGCCAGGAACGAGACAAGATTGGGACGGTAACTGGCGCTGGCGTTTTGCGAGTAGCCGAGTTCCCGGCCGAACTTGAACTTCTTGGGATTGAGCGACAGGTTCAGATCGTTATCTTCCGACAGGTCGCGATTGGTCGTCATATCGAACTTGACGGCGACCGACGGGATCGGAGAAAAGTTCACGCCGGCGGAACCATTGAACGAACGCACATACGATTCCGTCGCATCGCCGAGGGTGCTGATCTGCAGCGACCGAGTGCGCTGCATCGTCCCCTGCGCCCGGAAGTCGGTCGGCAGAATGGAGAACGGCGTGGCATAGAGGCGCTTCGGGAACAGCAGATAGCGTGTCCAGAAAAGCGGCGGGAAGGTGAGCCGCTCGCCGAACTTCAGTTTGTAGTCGGCATAGGCGGTGTAGCCGTTGGCCTCCGAATACGGCCGTGTCGGTGTCCACTGCCGCGAGCGGGTCAGCGAGAACCGCGTGGTGAGCGCGCTCAGCGTCGAGGTGACCAGCCAGTTGGTCGACTTGGGACGGATCGTAACCGGGATCGAGAGCCCCTCGCTGATCATGGTGGAGCGCTCGGTTTCCTGTCGTTTCTTGGTCAATACGATGTCCGAACCGGTGAGCAGCCGCGGGGTGTTGACGTCCTTGTTGTAGGTGACCGAGATCGGCAGATTGACGCCGAGTGCCTCGGGGAAGAACTTGTGCACGGCGATGTTGCCGTTGGCGCTGTACTTCATCTGGTCGCCGCCGGCTTGGACGCTGGAACTGCGGCCCTCGTTCAGCTGGCGGAAGGAATAGGTCTTGGCATCGAGGCCGACGGTGCCGCCGATCAGGTCCGCCATCTGGACAGTGAGGCGTCCCGAGGCGGCCAGACCGGGATCCTTGCGCACTTCCACCAGGCGCAGTTCATCGAACCAGGTCTCGCCGGACACCGGTGGATCATTGGGGTCGCCGACACGGAGAATGCCGATCTCGCGGTAGATGATGCTGGCGAGACTGGGCTGGCCATAGATGCCGGTGCGATAGACCGGATCGTAGACATATTCCGGGCCGCCAGCGCGTCCAACTCCGGTGGAATCCTTCAGCGCGGTGATCTGGTTGAAATCAATCAGCATCTGGTTGGCGCGCCAGTTCTCGTCGTGGTTGTCGACATAGCGCAGGGTGTCGATGTACTCGTAGTAATTCTGCGCGTTCTGCCCGAACCGCAGGTAGAACAGGGTCTTGCCGTCGCGCGCCGACGAGTCGGCGTGGACCCACATGGCCAGAGAGCGGTAGCCGGTGAAGTCTTCCTTGGTGACGGTGATTTCGGCTTTGCCCTCGTTGCCGGCGCGGAAGTTCTGATGAACCAGAATCAGCGACTGTTCCTTCTCGCGGTAGTTGGTGCGCGGGTCGCGGTAGCCGCTGACGCCGGGGGGCGAGAAGTAGTCGGCGTTCTCCTCGGTGTTCTTGACGCCCAGTTGGAAGTCGGGGGCGGGTTGGGCGGTGATGGTGTCGGCGCCGACGAGCGTGGACTTCCAGGTGCGCTCGACGATGTCAGCGGCGGCGATGTAGATGCGCGTGGTCGAGTCGGCGCCGGAGAGCCAGAGACGCGCATACTGGATCTGATTGGAGTCGGGCTTGACGCCGGGGTCGGCGAAGGTCTGGTAGTACTTCGAATCCCACAGCGGAATGCGGTAGGTTTTCCAGACCAGGGCGTTGGCGAAGCCGGTGACGTCACCGGAGGTCTTCTCGGAATTCTGCACCAGGGCCGGATCGAACTCGTCATCGAGGTTGATCGCCAGCTCGTAGTAGGCGTTGACGCGGTCAAACTCCGATTCGCCGCCGAGGTCCTCGGTGTCGGGACGCGAGCCGCGCACGGGGTCGGAGAGCGAGTTCTCGGTTCCGTTGATGTGGTCGTAGTTGTTGCGCGTGTCGGGATCGCTGTCGTAGGACCAGTTGTCGCCGGCCGGGTCGGGGTTGGTCACCGGATCGTAAGGGGTGCCATCGGCGCTGACTTCATCGACGTCGGCCAGACCATCCAGCCCGATGTCCTCGCCGATGTCGAGAATCTTGTTGGGCGGCAGGCCGGGTCCTTCGGGGCGGTCTTCGGTGTCGAGACTGCCGTTGTCGTTGACATCCTCGGTGATGCGTCCGAGATCGACGCGCAGCACGCCGGCGTTGTTGCCGCGGCGGACCACCGCCATGCGGATTTCGAGGTACTCGGCGCGCGACTGATCCCATTGCGAGAAGGGCAGCCCGCGCATGATGCCGCCCCAGGCGGCAGTGTTGGGATCGCCGGCCTCGCGGGTCTGCGATCTCTGCGGCCGCGCCTCGAGGACCAGCACATGGGTGCGGCGGTCGGCGGTGCGGTCGCGGTTGGGATCGCGGTCATAGATGTCGATGTCCTGGAATTGCGTGTATGGGTTAAACCAGATGAACGCCGGATCATGGAGGCCGCGGGTCGGCAGGAGATCGGAGCCGTTGGCGGCATACGGCGGCGAGGCGATCGACCAGGACTCGCGGATCACACCCAGCCCGGAGGCGCGCTTGGTCCCTTCGAAATCGTCGATAAAGACGCTGCCGCGCGTGTTGGGATTGGGCATCGAGCGGGCAATCGCCCCCTGGAAGGAGAGCGCGGAATTGGCCTTGGTATTGACCAGCGGGATGGCGTTGGCCATCGCCGTCAGGAAGGCCGGCGAAGTCGACCAATTGAGGAAGTACTCGCCGACGAAGTCGCGGTAGGGCTCGGCGCCCAGTTGCGCGGGACGGTCGGTGGCCTTGGTGCCCTTGTAGAGCATGGTCGCGCCGGTGCGCAACGTCGAGGTGGGCTCGTATTTGGCCGAAAAGCCGAAGAGCGTGCGTTTCTCCGCCGAGATAAAGGGCGCGTATTCGTAGTCAATCGTCACCGTGGCGGTCGGGTCGAGCACGTTGTCGTCGATGAACGTGACGATGCCGGTGGTGTAATCGATTTCGTAATGCAGGTCGCGCGAGAGGCGTTGGCCGTTCTTGGTGACGACTTCGGAGCCCTCAAGGATGTTGATGGTGCCCAGCGAGACCTGCTTGGAGCGCTGGCGCGAGGTCAGCTTCAGGTAGTACTTCGATGAATCACGCAGGTCATTGGGATTGGCCGAGGTGTAGAGACTCGGAATCTTCTGGAGCAACAGCTCGTTGTCGGCAAAGGGCCGTCGTGAGGGGAAGATGAGCAGGCCGCGGGTGGTATCGAGGATGGCGGCGTTGTCATCAACCTTGCCGTCGGGGGTGGCCGCGCCGGTCGAGTTGGTCCGGTCCAGATCAAAGATGCGCAGGTAGTATTGGCCGTCGGACTGCTGATTCTTGTTGGCGCGGTTGGCCTCGTCGCCGACGGCGCCCTTGTAGATGTCCAGATCGAGCTGCAGGTAGTCGATGTTGCGGATGCGCAGGTCGTAGACGTTTTTCCACTCGGCGTCCCAGAGCGGGTCGGAGGGCTGCGGGTTGGCCCGTTTGAGCATCTGCAACCGGAAGGGCGAGGTGCTGCGATTGCCGAAGGTGAGCGTGCCGCCGTCCGCCTTCCGCACGACCATGTAGTAGGCGATCACCGACGTCTGGATGTTCTGCAGGCGTGTCGGGAAGAAGACATAGTACTTGCCGGCGACCGTGTCCTGGATCAGTTCGTAATCTTCGGTGATGCCCAGTTCGCGGAAACGCTGCTTGACCGAGTCGGGGGAGGCGCTGGGCTGTTGCGAATTCGGATAGGCGACGGCCTCGGGCTGGTTGGGGTCAAGACTGCCGACGCCCTGATAAAGCCAGAATTCAACGATCCGGTCGCCGGGGGCGAGATAATTCACGCCGCCGATGAGGCCGACATCAAAGAAGCGATAGCGGTCGAACTGATAGTCGCGGATGATGATTTCCTGCTCGTTGGCGCCGGCGGTCAGGCGCGAGCGGGCGGTGTTCCCCTTCTCCTGCGAGGCGATCGCCTTCCAGTCGATGGCGCCGAGTTTGCCGGCCATGCCGATACCGAAGAGCCCCTGGATGCGCTCGGAGTAACCGATGAAACGGGCGTCGGAGAGCGCGATGGTGGTGTTGCCGAGGTCGATCGACTGGATGATGTCATCCTCGTCGGACTTGTAACGGACGATGATGCGGTTTTCCAGATCGGTGGTGCGGCGCGAGTCCTGGTCGACCGAGACGGTGATCTTGGAGCCGATGGTCCCCTCGACGGTGAAGCGGTTGATCTGCTCCATTTTCAGCGAGGGAAACTTGTTCTGTTTCACCGTGGAGACGCTCTGTCCATCGTTCCATTGCGAGCGTCCGGCGAAGGCGATGCGCTGATAGCCGGAGACCTTCAGTCCCGCGCCGCCTTCGCCGACGATGCTGGTGACCGCCGACGGCAGTTGCAGGCCGATTTTGAGTTCGCCCTGTTTCTGACGGTCGCTGCGCGAGAGCAGGGTGATGACGCTGTCGTTCCAGACACGGACCAGTCCCTCGCGGCGGCGGAAGGCCTCGTAGGTGCGCAGATCGAGAGAATCGCGGCGGGTGAGCTCGCCGAGACGCAGATCGAGGGCCCAGGGGTTGGCCTCGGTGGAATCCTTGTGTTGCCGGAGGACGCGTCGGCCGGTCTGCGCGACCGGTTGCGCGGTCGACAGACGGGTGGTGGCGGCGCCGCGGCTGGCCGCCAGGTTGGGCGCGGGTGTCGGCGCGCTGCTCACCGGGCCGAGCGGCTCGGCCAGAAGATACATCGTCGGCAACGTGACAACGGTATCCGGCGGCGGCGGGGTCAGTTCAAGCGTCCAATAAAGCGAGAGGGTATCCGAGGGGAGCGACAGACCCGGGGCGGCCCAAATGGAAACGTCGGCGCGCGCGACAAAGAGCAAGATGGCCAGCGCCAACAGGACCGGCCCACGCGACCGACGACGTATGCGATTGTGCAAATCCAAGCAGTGCCAGTAACGCACACCCACCCTCACGGGTTAGTCCTAATCAGTCGAGTCGGGCGATACGCGCTCCTTTCGTTAATGGTGTCGGCGATAAACGAGCAAACCCAATGCCGCTCAGCAGGAAAATATACCTTCTGGGCGCTGCCGTGGCAATGCAACAGACGACACTCCGCCCACTGATACACTCAGGCGGATGATCCGCCGACCGGATGTGGTTCGCCGATGAAACGGACCTCGCTTTGCAACTCTATGCCGTAGGCGTCGCGGACCCTGGATTTCATCAATTCGGCGAGCGCCAGAACATCATGGGCGGTGGCGCCACCTAGGTTGACGATGACGTTGGCGTGCTTTTCGTAGACTCCGGCGCCGCCCACCTTAAGCTCCTTGGCCCCAACGGCTTCCAGTAGCTTTCCAGCCGGAACTTTGCCGTATTCAGCGTTCGGATCTTCGATATTCTTGAAGTATGATCCCGCCGATGGCAGGTCGGCGGGGAGCTTGGCGCTGCGGATGCCAATGATGCGATCGATCTCGGCGGAGATGGCGTCACGATCCCCCGGCGTCAGACCGATTTCGCAGGCCAGCACGGTCCAGCCGTTGCGGGCGCATCCCGATGTGCGGTAGGCGAACTCCATTTTCTCCAGAGGCAAGTGGAGGCGTTCGCCGTCGCGGGTCAAGACTTCGACGTCGACGAGGACGTCAGCGATAGACCTGCCATAGGCGCCGGCGTTGCCGAAGACCGCGCCGCCGACGCTGCCATAAATGCCGGAAGCGAACTCCAGCCCGGTGAGCGACTCATCGCGCGACCGATCCACCAGCGCGGCCAGTAGCGCCCCCGCTTCGGAGTGGAGATTGTTTCCGCGGCGTTCGATCCGTCCGGCGCGGTTATGGATCACCAGTCCGCGGATGCCCAGATCGGAGATCAGAACATTGGAGCCGTCGCCCAGCAGCGTGTAGGAGATTCGGTGCTCGCGCGCGACGGTGAGCGCCAGGGCGAGTTGATCGACGGTGGTCGCGGGGAAATACCAGTCGGCGGGGCCGCCGATTTTCAGCGTGGTCAAAGGCCCCAGCGGCACCGCAGCGCGCAAGTGCTCGCGCAAGGGCGCAGTCCAGGCGGGCCAGGTTTCGGGCGCAGACACGTTGGCGGTTTCCACCGTCCCTCCCCCTTGCGGTGCGGTGACAGCGACCCGCCGCCGGGCGTGCACATACATACCGGCGGCCGTCATGGGATAGAGTCGGAACAGGGGCGCGATCAGTCAACGCCAAACCCGGCCGTGCGCGCCAAACAGCGGAATGGTCCGGTCCTCCCCCGCCGGTGATACTCAGGCGTCCGGGGCATGGTTCGCGGGATTCTCGCCGGGGGCGGACCCGGGTCTGTCGTCGACAGCGCTGGCGGGATGGCGTGATTCCTCGACATAGTTCATCCGCAATTCAAAGAGGGCGCGTTCGAGGAAACGCGTTTCATCGTCGGTCAGATTGCCGCGTGTCTTTTGCTGGAGCATAGCGAGCAAATCGATGGTCTGGCGGACCGCATCAAGGTCGCGTTCGGCCTTACCGGTCAGGGGATTGGCCAGCTTGCCCAGTTGGATCATTCCGGAAGAATGCAACGAGGCCACCAATCCGATGAAGATGGCGGAATCGCTCATGGGGACAGTATGCTCTGTCCCCCACGTCCCTGTCAATCCCGGCGCTAACGGAAGCGCGTGCAGGAGAAGCGCAGCCACAGCAGGATGAGGATCACCGCGGTGGCAATCATCGCGTTCTTCACGCGCTGGCGCGCGGGTTCGTCGAGGTGAACGTTGGCCCAGATGTAGGTCAGGACAATGGCCGGAGCCAGAAGCACGATCCAGACCAGTTGGAAGATGTAGTCGAAGAAGAGCGCCGACTTGAAGGCGGCGGACTCGGAGATGAGATTGACGGCCACTGCGAGGGCGGCGGCGGCGGCCCAGACCACCAGGATGCGCCCGGTGCCCCAATGCGCCAACGGCATATGACGGACCTCCTGTGGGCGGGATGGATGGTTGCGCTCCAGCGCGCGAATCTTCAAGACAAGTCCGAGGGCGACCAGCATGATCAGTGGCAGCGAGAACCCCAACCCAAGGCGCCGCAAGCGCAGATCGTCAAGGGCATTCTCGCCATGGGCGATGACCCGTCCGGCATCCGCCAACCCGGCGGCGATCACCGCGCCGAATTTGGTGGTGTCGAAGTAATGGATCGCGGTGCGGGCCTTGATCAAGGCATCATCGGCGGCATGCATGTCGAACTTGCCGAGGGCGACATTGACGCCGCCGCGGGCGGCGCGGTCCAGCAGGCCGCGCGCGGCGGCCAGGGCGGTCTTGAGCGAATCGAGTTGATGGGCCATGTACGCGGCGGCTTGATATCCGGGCTCGCCCTCCGCATGACAGGTGATACACATTGAGCCGGAGCCGGTGCCGATCATTCTGTCGTCGGGCTCGGCGATGTCGTGGTGGTTGTGGCAGATGATGCAGTCGGCGACGCCGAGTTCGGCGAAGGCGGCCTTGTGCGGGCTCTCGTTGAAGAAGTCGCGGTTGTTGGCGTGGCATTCGCCGCAGGCGTTGGCGATGGAGGTCAGCCCCGGGGGCGTGGCGCCATGGTTGCCGTGGCAGTTGTTGCAGGTCGGCGCGGCCAGATCGCCGGCCGCCAGCTTCCGGCCGTGGACCGAGCGGGCATACTTCTCCTTCTGGTCATGGGGGAACCCATACCGCGCCATCAGAGCCGCATTGGCGTGGCAGCCGGTGCAGGTGGCGGCGACGTTGGTCTTGTAGACCGGGCTGCGGGTGTCGGAGATGGGCAGGATGCCATGCACGCCATGGCAGGAGACACAGGTGGCGACGTCGGTGTTGCCTTCGGCCAGCGCTTTGCCGTGGTGGCTGGACTTGTATTCGAGCAACTGATCGACGCGCAGTTTCGGATTGTACTGCTTCATGAATTCGACATCGCCGTGGCAGCGGTCGCAGAAGGCGGGGATGTCGGCGGTGGCGGGGGCGCCGACAAAGCCCTTGTCGAAATCATGGGCGAGCGAGGCATCCTCCTCGGCAGCGCCAACCGCCGGATTGCCGCCGTGGCAGTTATGGCAGGACAAGCCCTTCTGCAGGTGGACATCCTCGTGGATGCGCACCGTCGGGTTGTGCGGACGGGCGTCCGTCAGGCGTGTGTGGCAGGTGATGCAGCTGGAGGAGCCGGTCTGAGCGGCGGCCGGGGCGCAGAGGGCCAATGCGGCCAGCAGGGCCGATTGGACAACGGGCGCGGAAGCCATCATGGTTGGCTTTTTCATGCGACGTAGGCCAGATAGGTGAAGACGATCATATACACCAGCACGGTCCAGCCGATGGCGGCCAGGAGACGGTTGCGTTCCTCGCGTGCGGCGCGTTTGTCGAGAAACGGCACCAGGATCAAAAGCAGGGCCCCCAGCCCGAAGCCGAGAATGCCGAGGAATTCGCCGCTGACAAAGAAGACTCGCGCCGGGATGTATTTCAGCGTCTGGAACATGAAGCAAAAGAACCATTCCGGACGGATCCCGGCGGGGGCGGACGCCAGCGGGTCGGCCTTCTCCCCCAGTTCCCACGGGAAGATCGAGGCGAGGAGCACCAGCACACCCAGCGCGACGGTCCAGCCGACCAGATCGCGCAGGGCGAAGTTGGGAAAGAACGGAATGGTCGGCGACTTCTTGTATTCCTCGCCGATCGGCAGACTCATGCCGTGTTTCTGCACCAGCGCCAGGTGCGCGACCAGAAAGAAGGTGGCGATCATCGGCAGGATCGCGACATGCACGCCAAAGAAGCGGGTGAGGGTGGCGCCGGTGACATCATCGCCGCCGCGGGCAACGGTCAGGAGCCAGTGGCCGATCAGCGGGACCTCGCCCAGGATGTCGGTGCCGACCTTGGTGGCGAAGAAGGCCAGTTGATTCCAGGGCAGCAGATAGCCGGAGAATCCGAAGCCCAGCGACAGGAACAGAAGCAGCGCGCCGGAGACCCAGGTCAATTCCCGCGGCCGCCGGTAGGAGCGCAGGAAGAAGACCGAGAACATGTGCACGAAGGCGAAAAAGAGCATCAGGTTCGCCGACCAGGAGTGAATCGAGCGCACCAGCCAGCCGAAGGGCACTTCGGTCATGATGAACTCGACCGACTCGAAGGCGGCCTCGGCGGTCGGACGGTAATAGACCAGCAGCAGAATGCCGGTGACGATCTGGATCAGAAAGCAAAACAGCGTCATGCCGCCGAGGTAGTACCAGAGCGAATGGCGGTGCATGGGGACGCGTTTGTGCATCGCCAGATCGCGCAGGGCGCCGATGCCGAGGCGTTCATCGAGCCAGTTCCAGGCGCGTGCGGAGGCGGTCGTGTTCATGTGCGCGAGACGATGATCTGGTCGCCGCGGACGGCGACGCTGTAAACGGTGAGCGGGGCCGGCGGCGGCCCCTGAATGTTGTTGCCGTTGAGATCGTAGTGTCCGTTATGGCACGCGCACCAGATGCGTTCGAGATCGCCGCGATACTGCACGGTGCAATCCAGATGGGTGCAGATGGCGGAGTAGGCGCGGTAGTCGCCCTTGGCGGTCATCACCAGCAGGGCCGGGTCCTTGCCGAAGCGGAAGATCTTGCCGGTGTTGGGGGCCAGTTCGCCGGTTTTGGCGGCGACCACCTGCGCGGCCTGGGCCTCCGGGACCTGTGGCGGGATGACAAAGCGCACGAGGGG